>NZ_NPKW01000014.1:0-130175 GCF_002265885.1 Vibrio sp. 03_296 | reverse complement strand
CCAGGCATTACTCACCCGTACCGCCGCTCGCCACCCGAGAAACAAGTTTCTCTGTGCTGCCGCTCGACTTGCATGTGTTAGGCCTGCCGCCAGCGTTCAATCTGAGCCATGATCAAACTCTTCAATTAAAAGTTTTTTGAAGCTTTCGCTTCGGCTCAATGAATACTGAATAAATTGACTGTGCCGATACTTAGTATCGTTTTGGTCACTCAGTTCATTGATAAATCTTTTGGATTATCATCAACGAGTGCCCACACAGATTGATAGGTTTATATTGTTAAAGAGCTTGCTTTTCGAGAAGTTTTTCTCTCAAAGCGGAGGTGCATTCTAGCGAGTTAATTTGAAGAGTCAAACACTTTTTCAAATTTATTTCTCAGGAACTTACCTTAACTTTCCACTTGCTGAAGCCTTACGCTGTCTGCCGTGTCAGTGGATGCGCATTATAGGTAGTTTCTTCACATGCACAAGAGCAAAATTGGAAAAAAAAGAAAAAAGCAAATCGTTTGCTTGCTTTTTGCTCAGGTTGTATTTAAAAACATCAAAAGAGGCGTTCGCCTCTTTTGATTTACTATCTCCCTCCCCCAAAGAAGAGAAAATCACTCTATTTATTGGTGTGCCACAATTTGGTCGTTGTTGACGATAAGCTGTATTTTCTTATCCGGTAGCACCGAGCCCGCCAAAATAGATTTCGCCAGCGGGTTTTCGATACTTTGCTGAATCGCTCGTTTCAATGGTCTTGCTCCGTAAACCGGGTCAAAACCAACTTGCGCGATCAAGTCGAGCGCTTTATCGGACACTTCCAATTGATAGCCATGCTCTTCCATGCGAGTCGCCAAGCGGTTAAGTTGAATCGCAGCGATCGACTTAATGTGGTCTTGGCCTAGTGGGTGGAAGACAACAGTCTCATCAACACGGTTCAAAAACTCCGGCCTAAAGTGCTTGGTTACCACTTCCATTACCTGTTCTTTGATGCCTTGGTAATCCAACATAGCGAAGTTTTCTTGGATGCGGCTGGAGCCTAGGTTTGATGTCATGATAACCACGGTATTGCGGAAATCCACTGTTCTACCTTGTCCATCCGTCAATCGACCATCATCCAAGACTTGCAGCAGGATGTTGAACACATCAGGATGCGCCTTTTCCACTTCGTCGAGCAAAATTACTGAATAAGGCTTACGTCGAACGGCTTCCGTTAAGTAGCCACCTTCTTCATAACCCACATAGCCTGGAGGTGCACCGACTAAGCGCGCCACTGAGTGTTTCTCCATAAACTCGGACATGTCGATACGCACCATGGCATCCTCACTGTCGAACATGAAGGTCGCCAATGTCTTGCACAGTTCCGTTTTCCCCACACCGGTTGGACCTAAGAATAAGAAGGAACCAATCGGTTTATTGGGATCAGACAAGCCTGCTCGGCTTCGGCGTATCGCATTAGAGACCACTTCCACCGCCTCTTTCTGCCCAATGACACGTTTATGTAGCACCTCTTCCATGCGAAGCAGCTTTTCTTTTTCTGCTTCAAGCATTTTGGAGACAGGGATACCCGTTTGCTTTGAAAGCACTTCCGCAATTTCATTATCGGTGACTTTGTTTTTCAACAAGGTCATTTCCTGCATTTCCGCTTGCGTTGCTAGGTCAAGTTGCTTCTCAAGCTCTGGAATACGGCCATATTGAAGCTCAGACATGCGGCTAAGATCCCCCGCTCGTCTTGCAAACTCCATATCCATACGCGCTTGCTCTAACGCTGCTTTAATATGCTGAGTGCCAGATAAAGCAGCTTTTTCCGCGTTCCAAATTTCCTCTAACTCAGCAAACTCACGCTCTTTCTCATTCAACTCTTCGTTGAGTGAGCGCAGACGCTTTTCACTTGCTTCATCGTGTTCATTACTCAGCGCCTGTTGCTCTATCTTAAGTTGGATGATTTTGCGCTCCAACTTATCCAAAGCTTCGGGTTTAGAATCGATCTGCATACGAATACTGGATGCTGCTTCGTCGATAAGATCGATCGCTTTATCCGGTAATTGACGATCAGAAACATAGCGATGCGACAAACTGGCCGCAGCAACGATCGCTGGATCGGTAATTTCAACGTGATGGTGCAGCTCATAGCGTTCTTTTAAACCACGCAAAATCGCAATGGTGTCTTCCACTGTTGGCTCATCCACCAGCACTTTTTGGAAGCGGCGCTCAAGAGCCGGATCTTTCTCGATATACTGACGATACTCATCGAGTGTCGTGGCGCCCACACAATGTAACTCACCACGCGCTAGTGCGGGCTTGAGCATATTGCCGGCATCCATCGAACCTTCACCTTTACCTGCGCCAACCATGGTATGAAGCTCATCAATAAAGAGGATGATATTGCCTTCTTCTTTAGAGAGCTCATTCAATACGGATTTAAGTCGCTCTTCAAACTCACCACGGTACTTCGCTCCAGCCACCAAAGCGCCCATATCGAGTGACAATACTCGGCGACCACGCAGACCTTCAGGCACCTCGTTATTGATGATGCGTTGCGCTAAGCCTTCAACGATGGCGGTTTTACCGACACCGGGTTCACCAATGATCACGGGGTTGTTTTTGGTACGACGCTGCAATACTTGGATGGTGCGACGAATTTCATCGTCACGACCAATCACAGGGTCAAGTTTGCCCTGCTCTGCGCGTTCCGTCAGATCAATGGTAAATTTCTCTAACGCTTGGCGAAGTTCTTCCGCATTTTGATCATTCACTTTTTGACCACCGCGAATTTGCTCGATAGCTTGACTCACTTTTTGTTCGGTTAAACCAAGTTCTTTGAAGAGTTGACCAAGTGGCCCTCTATCTTCGATTGCTGCGAGCAAAAAGATTTCAGATGAGATGTAAGCATCTTGGCGTTTTTGCGCAATCTTATCGCACAGGTTAAACATCGCGCCCATGGCCGAGGAGAGCTGTACATCACCGCCAATACCGCTCACTTTGGGTAAGCGATCCAGCATTTCGCTGAGTTTTGAACGTAGGTGGGTGACATCCACATTTAAGATGGTCAACAGTGGACGAATAGGACTGCCATTTTGATCAAGCAGCGCCACCATTAAGTGAACAGGTTCAATGTATTGATGATCGCGCCCTAACGCCAATGATTGTGCATCAGAGATAGCGATTTGAAATTTGCTGGTAAATCGATCAAGACGCATAGCTACCTTCCTAACCTCAACTGAAGTAAATTCTTTAATCAGTATGAAAGATGGCTACGCAAAATTCGTTTTTCAAGGGGGAATTAAAAACTAACGCTCGGTAAACTAAAAGGGACGTTACTCAAACCAGATAAAGCTAGCCTGACGACCTGTGGTACCTTCACGACGGTAAGAATAGAAGCGTGAATCTTGATAGGTACACAATTTAGAAGAGTAAATCGCTTCAACCCCTATTGAAGAGAGACGGATACGCGCTAACTGATCCATATCTGCCAACCACTTGTTTGGTGTGGTATGTGCAGAAAACGCATTCACTGCTTGAGGGTGTTGTTGACAAAAGGCCTCCACCACATCGTCTCCGACTTCAAAAGCCTGAGGACCGATCGCAGGGCCAAGCCAAATCAGCACATCTTGTGAAAAGTGACGAAGTGCTTCCTCAACGATCCCACCCGCCAAACCGCGCCAACCAGCATGCACGGCTGCAACTTGTGTTCCTGAAGTGTTGGTGATTAAGACAGGTAAGCAATCAGCAGTCATCGCACTGCAAACGACACCAGAAGAATGGGTAAAAACCCCATCAGCATCGGGGATGACTTCGGTTGGAACTGTGGCTTCCATCACCGTCGTGGAATGAGTTTGATTGAGCCAAATCGGTGCACTAGGCATCTGCGCCTGTTCGGCTAACCATTGACGATTTCTCATTACTATAGAGAAATCATCCCCAACATGTGTGCCTAAATTCAAACCAGCGTAAACACCCGTCGAATAGCCACCTTGGCGAGTCGTCGATAATGCTTTGACATTCTTAGGCGCAGGCCAGTTGGGGATTATCATCAATCAGTACTCGTCTGGTAGACCATGCTCTTGTGCATCACGACGTAAAGTTTCGGTCAACTCAACCATATCGTCTGGCACAGGCGCATGGAACTCCATCTCTTCACCCGTGATAGGATGCTCAAAGCGCAGCATCACCGCATGAAGCGCTTGGCGATCAAAGTTTCGGATCATTGCCGTAACCTCTTCAGAAGCACCCGCAGGAATTCGCGCGCGCCCACCGTAAGCTGCATCACCTAATAAAGGATGTTGTAGGTAAGACATATGCACGCGAATCTGGTGAGTACGACCGGTTTCAAGACGCAAACGGATACGTGTGTGCTCACGGAAGTGCTCGGCAACACGGAAGTGCGTCACAGCAGGCTTACCCATTGGGCTCACCGCCATTAAGGTGCGTTTTGTTGCATGGCGGCCAATCGGTTTATCGACTTTGCCCCCCGCCGTCATTCGACCAATGGCAATGGCTTCGTATTCGCGCGTAATATGGCGTTTTTGTAGAGCACGCACCAAACGTGTTTGCGCCGGTACGGTTTTCGCCACAACCATTAGACCCGTGGTGTCTTTGTCCAAACGATGAACAATGCCTGCACGCGGCACTTCCGCCACTTCAGGACAATGGAACAGCAATGCGTTTAACACTGTACCATCTGGCGTGCCAGCTCCTGGGTGGACGACAAAATCACGAGGCTTATTCATCACTAAGATATCGTCATCTTCATAGACAATATCCAGAGGAATATCTTGCGCTTCCCAGCGCACTTCATCTTCCAGCTCGGCCAAAACAGTAATCACCTCCCCGCCCATCACTTTCGTTCTGGGTTTGGTGACTACGTTACCGTCCACGGTGACTTTTCCGTCAAGCAACCATTCTTTCAGGCGCGAGCGAGAAAAGTCTGCGAACAACTCTGCGATAGCTTGATCTAGGCGTTGGCCTAATTGGCTATCTTTTACGGTATTTGTTAATTCAATCTGCTGAGCCATATCGAACTTTTTTAAAAACTGTGAGACTAATGCTCACTACTGTGGAAAAATAGTGTATTGCAACATTGTATCTGTTACTGACAAGAAAGTAACGGAAGCTTAAGAAATATTTAGAATCAAGGAATCGACTCCTGACATGAAACACCATACTTTAGCAGGCCTGCTCGCGGTATCAGTGTTGTTTGGCTGTTCAAGCAGTGAACAAATTGTGCCGGATGTGCCACCAGCAGAGCTGTATGCAGAAGCACAAACCTCTCTTCAAGGAGGAAACTGGCTCACCGCGATTGAGAAACTAGAAGCGCTAGATTCCCGCTACCCTTTTGGTGCTTACTCAGAACAAGTACAACTTGATTTGATTTACGCCTATTACAAGAACGATGATTTGGCTTTGGGTTTAGCGACCATTTCGCGTTTTACGCGTTTAAATCCAACACATGAGAAAATGGATTGGGTGTTGTACATGCGTGGTCTCACCCACATGGCACAAGATCGTAACTTCATGCATGACTTGTTTAACATTGATCGTAGCGATCGCGATCCTGAACCAGTAAAGCAAGCTTTTGATGATTTCAAAAAACTGCTTGAGCGCTACCCAAACAGCCCATATGCGGAAGATTCGCAAAAGCGCATGTTTGCTCTAAAAAACCGTTTAGCAGAATATGACCTAGCAACCGCTGATTATTACTTGCGTCGCGAAGCTTGGATTGCAGCCATCAACCGTTCTCAGGAGTTGCAGAAAACCTATCCAGATACCATCGCTGCGAGAAAATCACTCAAAATCCAGCTTGAGGCGTATAAACAATTAGGTTTACAAGATGCCATCGCACGCACCGAAGCGTTGATACGTATGAATCCGCTCTAATGCCACGATGACAAGAAACACAAAACGCCGCTATACAGCGGCGTTTTTATATGAATCATAGCGACAAAGATCACAAATCGATATTGGTTACTTTTTGATACAACTCGTTATTTAAGCTGAACAGCTCCCCTGAAAACCAGTTGAATTTCAGCCATCTACTCTACCCAATCTACTGTTTTCCTATCGAAGCACAAGCTTTTTTCAAAGAAAAAACAACAAGGCTTGCGAAAGATCACATTCCTCTTGAACAATAAAAAACGCCCATCAAAATGTGATTCAGATCACATTCTTTTATCCTTAAAATCGTAATCTGGAGTCAACCCATGAGGGATGCAACAGAGGAAACGCATTTATGAAACTAAACATCACTGGTAAAAACATCGAAATCACCTCTGCTATCCGCAATCACATTGAGAGCAAATTTAAAAAGCTAGAAAAATGGCAAACCGACATTATTAGTTGTCAAACGACCTTTAGTGAAGAACCTGGAAAACAGATGAAGTTCGAGGCCGTGATTAAGGTTCCTAAAGGACAGCTAATTGCTTCCGCGATTCATGAAGATCTATACGCAGCCATCAACGAGGTGGAACAAAAACTAGAACGACAATTGAACAAACTGCAACATAAGCCTGATGCACGTCGAGCTGAAAAACCAGAAGTCGTAGAAGAAGAATAATCATCAACCAGATTGAGGGAATGGCGCCAAAAGGCGCCATTTTTTTGCTTGACGCTCAATGCCGGCTTGCTTATTGTGTTCCCACATTCACAAAAGTTTACTATTTATGCAAATCCACTCTCTGTTTATTTTTGACTTCTTTTTTCTTCGATAGCGGAGGGGCTAACTCGTTTGTGAAAGAAAAGTCAAAAACAAACAGAAAGCCTCCCACATCGGGGGGCTTTTTTATTAAGGAAATGAGCGATGACTGAACAGCCACTTTCTCTCGATGAGATTCGTTTGCGATTAAATGATTTAGATGACCAACTACTCAGCTTGCTCTCTGAGCGTCGCAAGCTCAGCATTGAAGTTGCAAAAAGCAAAGTTGAAACCTCGAAACCAGTCAGAGACGCCTCGCGTGAACAACAATTACTGGTAAAACTGATCACCAATGGCCGTGAGAAATATCAGCTCGACGCTCAGTACATCACCAAGCTGTTCCATACCATTATTGAAGATTCAGTGCTGCTACAGCAATCGTACCTGCAAAACCTGCTCAACCCTGAGCAGAGCCGGAAACCTCTCGCTCGAGTCGCATTTCTAGGCTCTAAGGGCTCCTACTCGCACCTGGCAAGCCGCGAATACTTTAGTCGCAAAAACACTGAACTGATCGAACTCAATTGCGATCACTTCAAAGAAGTCACCCAAACCGTGGAATCGGGCCACGCAGATTTTGGCGTTTTGCCGATTGAAAACACCAGCTCAGGCTCGATCAACGAAGTTTACGATTTACTGCAACATACCACGCTCTACATTGTTGGCGAGCTGACACAACCTATTGAGCATTGCTTAGTGGCCACCAAAGACGTGCGTCTCGAAGAAATAAAAGTGCTTTACTCTCATCCACAGCCTCATCAACAATGCAGCGAGTTTTTGGGCCGTCTTAAAGGCGTTACCCTCAAATCGTGCGCGAGCACTGCCGATGCGATGAAGAAGGTACAAGAGCTAAACCGTGATGATGTGGCGGCGATTGGCAACGCATCCAGTGGCAAACTTTACGGGCTGCAACCGATTCAGGGCAACATCGCCAACCAAACAGAGAACCACACACGTTTTATTGTCGTGGCACGTAAGCCAGTTGAAGTGTCCGCACAGATCCCAGCCAAGACGACACTGATCATGTCTACCTCACAAAAGGCGGGTTCGTTGGTAGAAACTTTGTTGGTGTTGCAACGCTATGGCATCAACATGACCAAGCTAGAATCGCGCCCTATCATGGGCAATCCTTGGGAAGAAATGTTCTACGTCGATCTCGAAGCACATCTTGATTCTGAAGAGATGCAACTGGCACTTGGAGAACTCACTAAGATCACCAAACATCTGAAAGTGCTTGGTTGCTACCCCAGTGAAAATGTTAAACCTACCCAAGTTAAACTGAGCTAAAAGTACAGAATGAGCAAAAAGATCATGGCAACTCAAAAAGTCATTATTGCTTCGCTGAACCCAGCCAAAATCACCGCAGTGGAAAGCGCATTCACAAGCGCCTTTCCCGACGGTACCTTTGAGTTTGTGGGGGTGAATGTCCCTAGTGAAGTGGCCGATCAACCAATGAGCGACGGCGAAACTCACCTTGGTGCTCTTAATCGAGTTAGAAATGCTAAAGATCGCCGATCAGACGGTGCATTTTATGTTGGTTTGGAAGCGGGCATTGATGGTAACGTCACCTTCGCTTGGATGGTGATTGAATCCCACACTCATCGTGGTGAATCTCGTTCAGCCAGTTTGATGTTGCCACCGAATGTCATTGCCAAATTGGCCAATGCAAACGAGCTGGGCGATGTGATGGATGAGGTATTTGGCACTGAGAATATAAAACAAAAAGGTGGGGCCATTAGTTTATTGACGCAAAACCAGCTCACGCGTAGTTCGGTCTACCATCAAGCGTTGATCTTAGCCTTAATTCCTTTTACCAATCCTGAGCATTTCCCTGCCAACTTAAGCTAGGATAAGAACTCAAGAGTAAAAAGGCGGTATCAACCGCCTTTTTTCGTCCCTTCCAATAACTGATTCAAGCGCGCTTTGTCTTCATCTGACTTTAACTTCAGCTCGTTGGAACCTCGAGTAATCGTCGCAATACCAACACCCAACATTTGGCTGATTTGTCGTTGGGAAAGCTCGCCTTTCAGTAACTCACGAACGATGTTCACTCTAGAGACTAAAGCTTCACGTTCGTCAGGCGTCATTAGCATCGTCAATAACATATCATGCTGTTTTTGCTCGACACTGTGCTTGACCAAATCCACAATTTGTTGCCAGTCTGTATATTCTGGTTGTTGCGACATTACTCTTTACCTATCTCAGTATTTAGTCTCAAGCTCATGCTGATTTAGGAACGCACCATCTACCCCGAGAATATCTCGATAATAGGTTTCAAACATCAGGATATTTTGTACATACCCACGTGTTTCTTTAAATGGAATGGCTTCAATGAACGCGTACGCATCCAATTTCCCGCCAGTACGTTCACGCCAGCTTTTTACTCGATGTGGACCTGCATTATAAGCGGCAAATGCAAAAATTCGATTATTATCGTACTGTTCCAATAAACCATTGAGATAGTGGCTGCCAATTTCGATGTTCTTACCGACTTGGTATAAATCATCAGAACCTTCATAGCTCAATTGATACTTCTTGGACGTGTACTTCGCAGTGGACGGCATAATTTGCATGATACCGCGAGCCCCCACGGGAGAGGTCGCTTCAGCATCCATAGCACTTTCTTGCCTAGCAAGTGACATCAACATGATAGGATCAATATCGTGCTTCTCAGCATAGAAATTGAACCACCAGCGATGCGCCACCGGAAAGCGAATTTCCATGTTGTCCCACATTTGCGCCGCAATGCTGGCGGTCACCGTCAAATGATACCAACGCTTAGAGGCCGCATAGACCGCAAGCATACCTTGAGTTTGTTCGTCACTGCGAGACAGCAGGTATTGCCACTCACTTTTCGCTGCGGCAATTTTGTCTAGCGCAATCAATTCTTCGATACGCGCTAATGAACGACGATAAGGTTCAACCAAGCTGCTATCCAACTTCAACGTGGAGGTAGGATAATTAATAGACTGCCCGATCTCTTTCGCTGCCGCGACACTATAAAAATTACGTTGGCCAACCAGTTTACTCAGTCGCAGCTTCCCTTGGGTTGCTTTGCCCATTTCAATTTCACTGCGCCCCAACCAATATTGCCAACGCAATGAGTTTCGATGTTCATCATCCAACTGAGCAACCCAGCTTTGCACGCCTTTCCAATCCGCCTGTTGTAAAGCAAGACGAATTCGGCGCTCAATGAGGTTTTGCTTATGTGATTTTTTCAGCACTGCATCACGCCACTGAGCCAACGCTTCCGATTCGATATTAATCAAACGGAAAGCCAAATATTCGGCCAACTCCTGAGCTTGTACCGATGAAAACTTTTGAGCTTTGATGACCTTAGCGTACAGCTCTTGAGCACGTTTGATATCTTTACGTGCCAGTTTCTCTAGTGCTAGCTCGGTTTGCTTACGATAAAATTCGTTGGCTTTATGCTGCTTGGCAAACTCCAACACCGACTCAGGACGATTGAACAGCGCTTTCATCTCTTGGGCTTGCTTTTTCGCTTGGCTACTTTTCGGCAATTTCAGCAGATAAGTCATTAACTTGCTGTTTTTCTGCTCAAACGCAAGCAACATACGTTGCAAAATCAGGTTGTCGGTTCGGCCTCCCGCCTGCTCCCAAACCGTAAACAAATGATCACACTCATCTGCAATTTCTAATCCGCTTAGCCATAATTGCTCTGCGCCTTGATAGGCCAGTTTTTTCTGCCCTTGATTGTATTGCGCGTAGTAATAAATACATTGATAACTTTCGCCTCTCGGCTCTTGCTGCTGAAATGACACCACTTCAGACCATGCTTGTTGGCGATATAAAGCATCAAGATACGGCGCGCGAATACGTTGTGAAAACGGGTAATCACGACTTTGAGTGATAAATTGCTCCACTTCTGTTGGCGTTTTTTTTGACAGCTGCGCCAGGAAAAAACGGTAATCGAGATAAGGCGTAAGAGCATACTCGTCCAGTTGAGAACGCACTTGTACATAGGCCTCATCGTTTTTGTCATCCAACAGTTTTTGCGCTTGTTCATACAAGACGCGCTGTTTTTCTAATGTCACCACATCCGCTGCACTGACATTCATCGCCACGCCACACAACGCTGCCATCAGCCATTTTGTGGCCGACTCTCTCCCAATATTTTTTAAACTCATTAGCGTCATATCCCCAGACGTTTTTTTACCGCTGATTGCCCATAAGGGTATTAGGGCCAAATAACTCACGATATGCATCCAATTACACCGTTCTGTTATAGTGTTGTAAAGATGACAGATGTAAATAATAGTGATTTCATTTTAATGAAACACAGTTACACATTAATGCGGTCATCGTGTTGTCAATTTTATTCATTTGCAGACCAATCTCTGTGAGCGGAGTAGTGTGGAATGGCCACTGAATTTCTCTTTGGACAGTAACAAATCCTCAGCAGTTGATATAAAATACTGCCTCTATGTGGATTTAAAATTAGGAACGATCGGCAATGGCTGAATACGTATATACCATGTCGCGGGTGAGCAAAATCGTGCCACCTAAGCGTCAAATTCTTAAAGACATCTCTCTAAGCTTCTTCCCTGGTGCAAAAATCGGTGTTTTGGGCCTAAACGGTTCAGGTAAATCAACCTTATTGCGCATCATGGCAGGTCTGGACACCGATATTGATGGTGAAGCACGTCCACAACCCGGTTTGAAAGTGGGCTACCTTCCACAGGAGCCTGTTCTTGATGAAAGCAAAACCGTCCGTGAAGTGGTAGAAGAAGCGGTTGCCGATGTGGCAGGAGCATTGAAACGTCTTGATGAAGTGTACGCCGCTTATGCCGATCCTGATGCGGATTTCGATGCGCTTGCAAAAGAACAAGGCGAACTTGAAGCTCTGATTCAAGCAAAAGATGGCCATAACTTAGATAACGCGCTTGAACGTGCTGCGGATGCACTGCGTCTTCCAGAGTGGGATCAAAAAGTGGCGCACTTGTCCGGTGGTGAACGTCGCCGTGTGGCTATTTGTCGTCTACTGCTTGAAAAACCAGATATGCTGCTGCTTGACGAGCCAACCAACCACTTGGATGCAGAATCTGTCGCTTGGCTTGAACGCTTCTTGGTAGATTACTCAGGCACTGTTGTGGCCATCACCCACGACCGTTACTTCCTAGACAACGCCGCAGGCTGGATTTTAGAACTTGACCGTGGTGAAGGTATTCCATGGCAAGGTAACTACACCTCATGGCTAGAGCAAAAAGATGCGCGTCTACAACAAGAAGCCTCGCAAGAAAAAGCTCGTCAAAAAACCATTGAGAAAGAACTGGAATGGGTTCGTCAAAATCCAAAAGGTCGCCAAGCCAAATCTAAAGCGCGTATGGCACGCTTTGAAGAGCTGCAAAATACCGATCACCAGAAACGTAACGAAACCAACGAGTTGTTCATCCCACCAGGTGAGCGCTTAGGTGATAAAGTCATCGAAGTGAAGAATTTGACTAAGTCATTCGACGGTCGTGTTCTGATCGACGATCTATCATTCAGCATGCCTAAGGGGGCGATCGTCGGCATCATCGGTGCCAACGGTGCGGGTAAATCAACGCTCTTCAAGATGCTAAGTGGTGTTGAGCAGCCTGACTCCGGTACTATCGAGATGGGCGAAACGGTGAAATTGGCGTCGGTTGATCAGTTCCGTGATTCAATGAATGATAAGAACACCATATTCCAAGAGATCTCTGAAGGTGCGGACATCATCAAGATCAACAACTTCGAACTTCCAGCACGAGCTTACTGCTCACGTTTTAATTTCAAAGGCGTGGATCAGCAGAAAGTGATCGGCGAACTCTCGGGTGGTGAGCGTAACCGTGTTCACTTAGCGAAGCTGCTCAAAGCCGGTGGCAACGTTCTCTTACTAGACGAACCAACCAACGACCTTGACGTTGAAACACTGCGTGCACTAGAAGAAGCGCTGCTTGAGTTCCCTGGCTGTGCCATGGTGATCTCGCACGACCGTTGGTTCCTCGACCGTATTGCGACTCACATCATTGATTACCGTGATGAAGGTCAGGTTAACTTCTACGAAGGCAACTATACTGAGTACATGGAGTGGCTGAAGAAGACTCTAGGTCCTGCGGCAGCGGAACCACACCGTATCAAATACAAGCGTATGACTAAGTAATCGATTATTGCTTGAAATTTGTGCAAAGGCCGCTAATATAGCGGCCTTTGTTTTAATTACGGTCTACTGTTCCCATTGCCATCCAGCCCAAAACGGAAACTTTGAGAGAGTAAATATGGCTGAACGACGTCGATTTTCACGCATCATGTATCAAGTCCCTGCGATAGTAAAACAGGAGCAATATGTGTTGCATACTACGATTCAGGATCTCTCACTGCACGGGCTGTTGTTACGTACTGATTCAATGCATACGTTAAGGAACAACGACACTGTGTTGGTGGACTTCACACTTTCTGATAGTGATATTGATATCAGTCTCGAAGCAGATGTTGTGGGCTTTGATCAACAGACAATTAGACTTAAAATTACCCACATTGATATAGATAGTATCAGTCATTTAAAACGCTTGGTTGAACTTAATGTGGGTGATGACACGCTGCTTCATCGAGAAATAGAACATTTGTCTGATCTCGGTGACGAAGCAAGTTAGATTGCCTGACGAATATAATCATATAGCTATGTCGAAAAAAATTACTATGCAGATCCCCACTAAAAATGGGGATCAGCTTTTTTATTTGGGTAAAGGTACCGTTGCTACCCTACTGCTCTCTATCACCGCTTTTCCATTGGTACTCGGTGGCGGCTGGTATTGGTATCAACAACAAAGCGAACAATCCCAACAATTGCGTGCTCAACTTGATGTATTGACATCAGAAAAGCAGCAATTGATGGCCGACTACCAAGAGCAGCTTGATACCAATCACTCTCTGTCGCAGACGTTAACCGAAAAAAGCAACCAAATTCAGTTGCTAGGCAAACGGGTATTTGATGTGGAATCCGTACTCGGTATTGCCGATGAAGAGGTCATCGTCGATGAGAACTCTCTGGAAGAGCGCATCGATACCGCTGCTATTGACTCTGCGGTGCGAGCCACCATGTTCCGTTTGATCCCAAATGATTCACCAATGTCTTACTTGCGTGTCTCTTCTTCGTTCGGACGTCGAACCAATCCTATCTCTGGTAAACGCCATACCCATACCGGTATCGATCTCACCTGTAAACGCGGGGAAGAAATTGTGGCACCTGCTGATGGGGTGATTGAGACAGTGCGTCCAAGTAAGAAAGGCTTTGGCAACTTCATCACCATGCGCCATTCTTTTGGTTTCATGAGCTCTTATGCGCATTTGCAGAGCTTCAACGTCAAAAGCGGCCAATTTGTCAGTAAAGGCGATGTGATTGCCACCTGTGGTAACTCAGGAAACTCAACCGGCCCTCACCTGCATTACGAAGTACGTTTTTTAGGCCGTGCCCTCAATCCACAGTACACCATGGATTGGAACCAAGAGAACTTCAACTATCTGTTTGAAAAAGAGAAAACGGTAAAATGGAGTCCTTTGGTCAAGATGATTGATAACGTGGTTCGCTTACAAGTCAATCTCACCAAATCTCCCTATCGTGACACCAGTATTGACACGGTTTCCAGTGAAGAGAATACACTCGACCCAAGCTTACAAACCAACTAATGTAATGGGTAAGCCGAAAATAGAAAGAGCAGCATCAGGCTGCTCTTTCTATTGCTAATACGCTTAAAGGTTAATCGCGATGCAAGTTGTCATTCGCTTGTTTGAGCAAATTTTGGCTTTCCGCCATAAACTGCTGCGAGTAACCACCAAACCAGTCACTCACTTGAGTAAAACGTTCAACAAAACGCGTTTTATCGTGCTGATCTAACATCTCTAGCGCCTCGCCAAAGCGGCGATGGAAACGCTTGATCATGTCGATGTTCTCTTGCGACGAAAGAATAATGTCACCATACAAATTTGGATCTTGGGCAAACAGACGACCCACCATCGCTAACTCAAGACGATAAATGGGCGAACTCAGTTTCAGCAGTTTATCCAGACTTGGATTTTCCTGACTCAAATGCATGCCGTACGCAAAGGAGGTAAAGTGCCTTAGCGCTTGAATTAACGTCATGCCGTGGTCATGTTCGCTGGCCTCAATTTGGCACAAGCTTGCACCCCAAATTTTAAACTGCTGCAGTAACCACTGATATTGCTCAGCGCCTCGACCATCACAGTAGACAATCACTTGCTTGGCTAAACTCGGCACATCGGGACCAAACATAGGGTGCAAACCAACAACCGGCCCCGAGTGCACATCGAGCATGGTTTTCAGCGGCTTCGATTTGATCGAAGTAAGGTCACACAAGATGCAATCCGATGGCAGTTGGGTCAACTTTTCAATCACCCCTTGGGTTAAATGAATCGGCACGGTAACCACCACCAATCCTGCCCCATCCAATATCTCATCAGCGCGGTGCCAATCTTTACTGCCTAAGATTCTGACTTGGTAACCCGAGAGGGTAAACATGCGAGCAAACAGGCCACCTAATTGACCATGGCCGCCAATAATTACCACAGAGCGCAACTCAGGGTTCAAACATTTAAAACCGGAGTCTTTTTCACTGGCATAAGATTCTCGCATGGTACGTCGCAAAATATCTTCAATAAGCTGTGGTGGCACACCGATTTTTTCTGCTTCTGCACGACGAGAGGCCAACATCGCCGCTTCTCTATCGGGTGCATAAATGGGTAAGCCATGTTGGCTTTTCACATGGCCAACTTGCTCTACCAATGCCAAGCGCTGAGCCAATAGCTCCAACATCTGTTTGTCTACTGCATCAATCTGTTCACGCAATGCGTTCAGTTCAACTGCCATGATTTACCTTGCTCTATCCTTATTTGAGACGGTTTTCTAAATGCGGCACTAACTCTTTGTGTGCTTTACGCAATAGTGCCTCAGTTGCCTGCCAATTGATACAGGCGTCGGTAATAGAAACACCGTACTGCATCTCAGAAAGCGGTAAATCTGAGGATTGGTTACCTTCATTAATGTGGCTTTCAATCATCAAACCAATGATCGATTTGTTGCCTTCACGAATTTGATGAATCACATCTTCGGCGACTAAAGGCTGACGACGGTAATCTTTGCGTGAATTGGCATGGCTACAATCCACCATCAATGACGCATCCAAACCCACTTTGGCCATGTCTTGCTCACACTCCGCCACCGACACAGAATCGTAGTTGGTCTGCTTACCACCACGCAGAATCACGTGACCATTTGGGTTACCTTGAGTCGTCAGCAATGCCACTTGGCCTTCACGGTTGATCCCCATAAAACGGTGGCTTGAAGAGGCCGCTTGCATTGCGTTGATCGCCGTTGACAAGCTGCCATCAGTGCCATTTTTAAAACCAATCGGCATAGACAAACCACTGGCCATTTCACGGTGAGTTTGTGATTCTGTCGTGCGCGCACCAATCGCAGCCCAACTGAATGTATCAGCCAAGTACTGCGGGCTAATTGGGTCGAGCGCTTCTGTCGCCAGAGGGATCTCCATTTCAGCCAGTTCTACCAGCAATTGACGGCCCACATGCAGACCATGCTCAATATCGAAGCTACCGTCCAGATGAGGGTCGTTGATGAGCCCTTTCCAGCCCACAGTAGTACGAGGTTTTTCAAAGTAAACACGCATCACAATATACAGCTGATCGCTTAACTCGGCAGAGAGCGCTTTTAACCGGCGCGCGTAATCCTTTGCTGCGTCCAGATCGTGAATAGAACAAGGGCCACAAACCACCAGCAGACGATGATCTTGCTTATGAATAATATTGGCAACGGTATTACGCGATTCTTGAATGAAGCGGCGGGCGTTGTCGCTCAGTGGCAGTTTCTGTTTTAGCTTTTCTGGCGTAATCAGAACTTGTTCATCGCTGATATTGATATTGCTTAGTTCACTTTTCTGCATGGCATTTAACCTGTATATTATTTTTTACACCCTCATATCCCTGAGAGTCGAAGTCTGTTTGAAAACAACTTAACAGGGTTGAATTAAAAATCAACCGTAAACAATAAAAAACATCAAGTGTAAAATATTAATTACACGCAATAAAAAACCAAAGCATCTCGCTTTGGTTTTCAAGTTCGTCTTTTCTTAAGTTTTAGTGGCCCACTATACGTAGCATGTTTTCTCTTGCTTCTTTCCATTGCGGCGCCAATTTCAGTTCAGAGAGGCTGAAGCTGCGTTTCTTCAACAAAGATAATGCCAAAGGAACCTCGACGATAGGCAGTGCATCCAAGGCGGCCACTTGAGCATCACGTTTATTGCACATCAAAAGCATGTCACAGCCCGCATTCAATGCTTGTAAAGCCCTATCTGCAGGGCCTCCCATCACGGCGGCCCCTTCCATGGTGAGATCATCAGAAAAAATTAAGCCCTTGAAGCCTAATTGCTGGCGTAACACCTGTTTTAACCAATATTCTGAACCACTCGCTGGTTGAGGGTCGTAATGCGGGTAAATCACATGCGCAGGCATCATGGCGTCTAAGATTCCTGCATCAATTTGCGCTTTGAAGATCGCCATATCCTGCTCAACAATATCGCTTCGTTGGTCAAACGGGGTTTCAAGATGCGAATCGGCTACTACGCCGCCATGACCAGGGAAGTGTTTGCCCGTGGTTGCCATCCCCACCGCTTTCATGCCCTGCATGTAGGCGCTGCTATGGCGCAAAATAGTCTGCGAGTCTTCACCAAACGCTCGGTTACCAATCGCTTTACATCCAAAGCCTTGGTCTAACACGGGCGCAAAACTCAGGTCGATATCATGGGCAATCAGTTCGGCCGCCATCAGCCAACCGCCCATTTGTGCCATTGCTTCCCCATTGGCCTGTTTGGCATACTCTGCCGCGGCGGGAATCGGAGAAAAACCCTCACGGAAACGCTGCACTCGCCCTCCCTCTTGGTCGACACCAATCAGAAAAGGACGCTTGACCACTTGACGAATGGCCGATGTGAGCGCCAACAGCTGTTCACTATCGTGATAGTTGCGGGTAAATAAGATCAATCCGCCAACGGATGGATGCTGTAAAATTTCTTTGTCTTCTGCATTCAGTTCATAACCTGCGACATCAACCCAAAGTGGCCCCATTTTTCTCTCCAAAATCGACGGAATATCTCAAACTCATCGAGGTTATTCCGAATGAATTTGCATTACAATGGTTTGCATGATCAAAACACAATGGAAATGAGTGTGAGCACAAAAGAGTTGTATATCGGTGTCATGTCCGGCACGAGTATGGATGGGGTAGATTGTGCCCTCGTGGAGTTCGACCAAGAGCAAGTCCGCTTAATTGCCCACAGTGGCTACCCGATGCCAGCAGACTTGCGCCAGCAACTGCTCTCCGTTTGCACCGGTCAAAACACCAACTTAAAGCAGATCGGCGAACTTGATCACCGCCTCGGTCATCTCTTTGCCGATGCCGTGATGGATTTACTCAACCAAACAAGCGTCGATGCGAGCCAGATTCGCGCTATCGGTAATCATGGCCAGACGGTATTTCATCAACCAAATGGCGCGTTTCCTTTTACCACCCAATTGGGCGACGCCAACATTATTGCCGCCCGCACCAACATTGACACCGTGGCAGATTTTCGTCGCAAAGACATGGCATTGGGTGGTCAAGGCGCTCCTTTGGTTCCGGCCTTTCACCAAAATGTGTTCGCGCTGCAAGATTCCACGACCGTGGTGTTGAACATCGGCGGGATTGCCAATATCTCCGTGCTCCACCCAACTCGCCCCGTTCTTGGTTACGACACAGGACCTGGGAATATGTTGATGGATGCTTGGTGTGAAACACACACACAACAGAACTACGACAAAGACGCGCAGTTTGCTCTCCAAGGAGAGGTGAACGAGGCATTACTGAATATGCTGTTGCAAGAGCCTTATTTACATCAAGACGCTCCAAAGAGCACTGGGCGCGAGCTTTTCAACATGGAATGGCTGGCAGCAAAACTACAGGGGCAGAACTATCGAAGCGAAGATGTACAGCGCACCTTGTGTGAGTACACCGCCTTAACCATTAGTAAAGAAGTTGAGCGCTTTCGCTATGGTCCTACACCACAGTTACTGATTTGTGGTGGCGGGGCTCGCAACCCTCTGCTGATGCAACGATTGCAGCAGCAACTGCCTCACTGGCAGGTTTCAACGACCGATGCAAAAGGGATCAGTGGTGACTACATGGAAGCCATGGCGTTTGCTTGGTTAGCCTATCGCCACCTGCACCGCTTACCGAGTAATTTACCCGAAGTGACTGGCGCGAGCCGCTTGGCGAGTCTCGGTGTGCTCTATCCCAAAGCCTAGATAACACGCGGTGACGAATCGATACCTGTCACCGCGTAAAATTAGGCGGCTTGCACCTTAATCAAAGAGACAATCGTCTCGCCTTCTTTTGGCGAGAAATTCGCACTGTTGTGGCAAATTTGCACACGCCCATTGGTGTCCACCACAAACAGCGGCAACACGTAATTATTCGCGTGAGTCTCACGATAATCTGCGTACGTGTAGTTTTCACTGATCTTGGTGTGACGCACTTCCGCCCCTTGGTTGATCAGACTGGCTAACTTTTTATAACTGATCGCTTCATCTAAGAATGGCAGCCCCTTGTAACCATCAGACACCGAATGTTTGTCACCCGAACCATTGCCATTGGACTTATCGTATAAACAGAAAATCCGCTTATCACTGAAGTCGTTGAGAAAGTGCATGCACGCCATAATGTTGAAGTAGCGATCAGGGCTCAGCGCCACCACATGCCCGATGCCAATTAAGTTAAGATACTCATCCGCGTGGCTTGATACCGGGTTGCCAAAATAGTTATCCAGCCCAGCCATACGCGCTTGACGAATGTAATCCCAGTTCGAATCCGTTAACACTACGCGGCAATCGTACTTGTTGATTGCCTGCGCTAATGTACGCGCGACATCGTTCGCCCCGATGATCAAGAAACCTTTTGGAGCGGGTTCTGACACCCCTAGTGCCACCGCCATTGGGCGAGCCGTTGCACTTTGCAGCACCACAGTGCCAATAATCACCATAAAGGTAAGTGGCACTAACAACGCAGCTTCAGACATGCCGAGTGACTCTAACTTGATCGCAAATAACGACGAAATGGACGCGGCGACAATGCCACGTGGCGCAACCCAAGCCAAAAAGGCCTTTTCTTTACCATTAAGCGAGCTGCGCAGCGTCGCAAGATAGATAGAGACCGGACGAGAGACAAACTGAATAAACGCGAATAAGACCAAGGCACTGATGCCGAGTGTGTAAAAGTCTTCCGGCTGGATACGCGCCGCCAGCAAAATGAATAAGCCAGTGATAAAGAGAATGGTGAGATGCTCTTTAAAGTGAAGAATATGCTTGATATCCACCCCTTTGGAGTTAGCTAACCACATCCCCATCACGGTGACCGTTAATAGGCCTGATTCATGTTCCAGATGATTCGAGAGCGCAAACACGCCCAGCACTAAGCTTAAAACGGCAAACGGTTGCAGGTATTCAGGCAACCAGCCACGTCGCAGCACCACCGCGAGAAACTGACCAAACAAAACGCCTAACCCGAGGCCAATGGCCAGAATCCACGCCAATACCACCAAACTGTGCGTTTCACTGCTGGAGACAATGAACTCATACACCATCACCACAAACAGAGCACCGAGCGGATCGATCAAGATTCCCTCCCAGCGTAAGATGTTGGAAAGACGCGTCGATGGTCTAACGGTACGCAGCAGCGGCACAATCACCGTTGGTCCGGTTACTACGGTCAAGCTACCAAACAACAACGCAAGCGGCCAATCAAACCCCAGTAGATAATGAGTAGCGGTACTGGTTAATCCCCATGAAACCACTGCGCCGAGCGTAACGATACTCCAAACGGTGTTACTGACACCGCGTATTTCTCGAAAGTTCAGCGTTAAGCTGCCTTCAAACAGAATCACAGCGACCGCTAATGACACCATAGGAAAAAGCAAATCGCCCAAAAGAATCTCTGGCTGAAGCCAACCACTCGCGGGTCCAACCAATAAGCCCGCCACCAATAAAAATAGAATCGCAGGCAATTTTAACCGCCAAGCGAACCACTGACAGGCAAGTCCTATGACCCCTATACCCGCAAGCCATAGTGCGATTGTTTCGGTTTGCATATCCGTTGCCTCATTCGTTGCATTAATTAGTTTTGGTATTCATTCCAACCACGCTGCCATTCCATGCGGAATTTTTGTGCTTGCTCTGTCCCTTCACAAACACCTTCATAGTATTGACCAGAGAGGCCCATCTGATAGGCAAAATCGGGGTTACAATATTCCGCTACTCCTTCCAGATAACCTTGTTCGTAGTCACTTTTGTTAACTTCACCTAACTCCGCCAACGCTTTATAGCTGCGCTGAGTGTGTCCAGCAATGCCATCTTGATAACCAATTTGCTGCCAATCGCCTTGCTGAGCAAGTTGCTCTGTTGAAGCGACACAGCCCGCCAATAGAAGCACGGCCAATCCTAGCGCACTTGTTTTCATTCCATTTCCTTAACTGATTGTTTGTGCAAATACATTATCATCAAAACAGCGAATATGCCGCTCGTGCACAAAAAATAGTTTTGTTCTGACCGTTGAGCAAACGTTAAAACCACTTAATTGGCCCATCGACCACTCAACTCGATATTCGACCACTGACTTCAACACCGAATGCATCTCGCCAAACCACGCTTTACTATCCATCCTGAGCTTAATTAATTATCCAAGGACAAATTGCTATGATGTGGTTTCTTACCTGTGTCGCAGCCCTGATTGGCGGATACTTCATCTACGGTGCTTTCGTTGAGAAAGTATTTGGTATCAATGAAAATCGCCGTACCCCTGCCCATACAAAAACCGACGGCGTTGACTATGTGCCAATGTCGACCAAAAAAGTCTACTTAGTACAACTACTGAATATTGCTGGCGTTGGCCCTATCTTTGGTCCAATCATGGGTGCCCTATACGGCCCAGCGGCGATGCTTTGGATTGTTGTCGGCTGTATCTTCGCAGGTGCAGTACACGATTACTTCTCTGGCATGCTTTCTGTGCGTAACGGTGGTGCTTCAGTGCCGACTATCACTGGTCGCTACCTTGGCAATGGCGCGAAACACTTTATGAACATTTTTGCCATTGTCTTGCTGCTGCTTGTTGGTGTGGTATTCGTATCCGCGCCTGCTGGCATGATCACCAATCTGATCAATGACCAAACCAGCTTCTCAGTGAGCATGACCACCATGGTTGTGGTGATTTTTGCTTACTACATCATCGCAACCATCGTACCGGTTGATAAAATCATCGGTCGCTTCTACCCACTGTTTGGTGCGTTGCTGATTTTCATGTCTGTTGGTCTGATGACGGCGATTGCGTTCTCTTCTGAGCACACCGTGATGGGTGATTTCCAAGTCAGCGACATGTTCACTAACTTAAACCCGAATGATATGCCTCTATGGCCTGCTCTGTTCATCACGATTGCTTGTGGTGCGATCTCTGGCTTCCACGCGACGCAATCACCATTGATGGCTCGTTGTATGGAAAACGAGAAAAACGGCCGCTTTGTCTTCTACGGCGCGATGATTGGTGAAGGTGTTATCGCACTGATCTGGTGTGCTATCGCACTCTCGTTCTTCGGCACACTTGAAGGACTCGCAGAAGCAGTGAAAAACGGTGGGCCTGGCAATGTGGTTTACAGCGCATCATTTGGTCTGCTTGGCGTATTTGGCGGTGTGATAGCCTTCCTAGGTGTGGTCATTCTTCCTATCACTTCGGGTGATACAGCGTTCCGCTCTAGCCGTTTGATCCTTGCTGAATACTTCAACATGGAACAGAAAACCCTGCGTAACCGACTATTAATGGCCGTTCCACTGTTCGTACTGGGTGGCATTCTGACTCAAGTCGATTTTGGCATCATTTGGCGTTACTTCGGTTTTGCCAACCAAACCACTGCAGTCATGATGTTGTGGACAGCATCAGCGTACCTACTGCGTCATAACAAGCTACATTGGATCACGACAGTACCCGCTTTCTTCATGACAACGGTTTGTGTGACCTTCATCCTCAACAACAGCGCTTTGGGCTTTGGTTTGCCAATGCAAATCTCCACTATCGCTGGCGTACTCTTCGCTACAGCGGTGACCGCTTACGTGATTAAAACATCAAAAGGCAAAGGCGAAACGGACCTTGCCGATGAGGAAAAACCTCAAGGCGTCACTGAAACCGCTTAATCAATCC
Source organism: Vibrio sp. 03_296 (assembly GCF_002265885.1). Lineage (NCBI taxonomy): Bacteria > Pseudomonadati > Pseudomonadota > Gammaproteobacteria > Vibrionales > Vibrionaceae > Vibrio > Vibrio sp. 03_296. The sequence continues at coordinate 107,226 of NZ_NPKW01000014.1, read as the reverse complement.
ACCTTTGCTTGCTAAACCCAACAGAGCCTGCCAAGTGTAGGCTCTGTTTTTATCCGCTAAACTCAGGCAGACTAACGCTTTCTCACTTTCGGTGTTGTCAATAATCATGACTCACGAACGCTGATGCCACCGACAACAAACAGTAGCCACGAAGGAGCAATATGGAACTGGTGATTTCACTGCTACAACAGATGTGTGTCTATCTTGTTTTGGCCTATATGCTCAGCAAGACCCCCATCATCTTACCACTGCTGAACATTTCATCGCGTTTGAGCCACCGCGTTCTTTGCTACTTATTGTTTTCCGCCTTCTGTATCTTGGGCACCTACTTTGGTTTACACATCAATGACGCCATTGCCAATACTCGTGCGATTGGGGCTGTCATGGGCGGCTTGTTTGGCGGGCCGATTGTGGGCTTTGCGGTGGGATTAACCGGTGGCTTACATCGCTACACCTTAGGAGGGTTCACCGATTTAGCCTGTGCGATTTCAACCACGGCTGAAGGCTTAATCGGCGGCTTGCTGCATATCTATCTGATTAAGAGAAACAAAGGCGCACAGCTGTTTAATCCCTCCGTGGTTTTTAGCATCACCTTCGTCGCCGAAATTATACAAATGATCATTTTGCTGGTGGTCGCGAAGCCCTTTGACCAAGCATACAGCCTCGTTTCGACCATTGCTGCACCGATGATCATTGCCAATTCGGTGGGCGCAGCGTTGTTTATGAGCATTTTACAAGACAGAAAAACCATCTTTGAAAAGTACTCAGCGACCTTTTCACGTCGGGCATTGACCATCGCGGATCGCTCTGTCGGGATCTTGCACACAGGCTTTAACAGCACCAACGCAGAAAAAATCGCCCGCATCATTTATGAAGAAACCAATGTCGGCGCGGTTGCGATCACCGATCAAGAGAAGATCCTCGCGTTTGTCGGCATCGGCGATGATCACCACAAGCCTAATACGCCCATTTCATCGCAAAGCACTCTTGATTCGATGAGTCAAAACGCCATTATTTACCTCGATGGTAGCGAGCGTCCATATCAATGCTCTCTCGCGGCCGACTGCAAATTAGGCTCGGCACTGATCATTCCACTGCGAGCAGGTAAAGAGGTGGTAGGAACCATTAAGTTGTACGAACCGAAGCGCAAGTTGTTTTCAACCATTAATATGTCGATGGCAGAAGGTATTGCCCAACTGCTTTCCAGCCAAATTCTCTATGGCGATTATCAGCAGCAACAAACTCTGCTGACGCAATCTGAGATTAAGCTGCTGCATGCTCAAGTAAACCCACACTTTTTATTCAACGCGTTAAACACGATTAGCGCGGTGATTCGCCGCGACCCAGATAAAGCGCGCGAACTGATTCAGAACCTGTCGCATTTCTTTCGCAGCAACTTAAAACAGAACATCAATACCGTCACTCTAAAAGAAGAGCTGGCGCATGTGAATGCTTACCTCAGCATTGAAAAAGCGCGTTTTGCTGACCGCCTAGAGATAGAAATTGACATCACGCCCGATCTGTTTGATATCAAACTGCCCAGTTTTACCTTGCAGCCTTTGGTGGAAAACGCCATTAAGCATGGTATTTCAAATATGCTTGAGGGAGGACGGGTGCGCATTTACAGCCAACCTTGTGAGCAAGGTGATCTTATCGTGGTCGAAGATAATGCCGGTAGCTATCAGCCCCCAGCAGAAAATCATTCGGGACTGGGAATGGAAATTGTCGATAAACGGCTTACACACCATTTTGGGCGTGACTCAGCACTAAAAATCGAGGCGAAAGAGCATCAATTTACTAAAATGAGCTTTATCATTCCCCGCAGCCATCACACTGCAATTTAGCCAACAAGGTAGTAAACGGATGTTGACCGCACTGGTAATCGACGATGAACCTTTTGCTCGCGAAGAGCTCACAGACCTGCTTAGCGAAACAGGTGACATTGATGTGATTGGCGACGCCGCCAACGCGATTGTCGGCTTAAAGAAAATTAATGAGTTAAAACCGGATGTGGTGTTTCTCGATATTCAGATGCCACAAGTTACGGGCATTGAACTGCTAGGGATGATGGATCCAGACACCATGCCTTACGTCGTCTTCGTCACCGCTTACGACCAATACGCTATCCAAGCTTTTGAAGACAATGCGTTTGATTACCTACTCAAGCCCGTTGATCCAGAACGCTTACGCAAAACGGTTAAACGCCTGAGTAAAGCCGCCAGTCATTCCGCCTTGAGCCAGCACATCGCCAGTTTAGCCCCAGAGACCCTCGATCAAATTCCCTGTATTGGTCACAACCGCATTGTGATCATGGCGACAGAGAGCGTCGAATGTGCCTACAGCGACATCAGTGGTGTGCATGTGCGCTCAGCCAGCCAAACCGCCAGCACTCAGCTCACGTTAAAAGTGCTGGAAGAAAAAACCTCATTGGTGCGCTGCCACCGCCAATACCTGATCAGTATTAAAGCCATTAGCGAGATCAAACTGCTGGAAAATGGGTTAGCGGAAATCGTCACTAGAACCGGATTTGAAGTGCCTGTCAGCCGCCGCTACCTGAAATTGCTCAAAGAAATGCTGGGACTCAGCCATTAAAAATGGCGATACTGAGATCGCCATTACTAGGGTCTGTTGACCTTAGGTATACAAATAAGGATGACTCGTTAGTCAATCTGCTTAATTTGCAGCTCTTTAGGCACTTCAAAGAACATGTTCTCTTCACGGCCTAGCACTTCTTCAACCGATTGAGCACCCAACTCTTTAATGCGGGTTAGGATTTGATTGACCAGTTCTTCTGGTGCAGAAGCCCCTGCCGTTACGCCCACTTTTACTTTGCCATCAAACCATTGTGGCTCGATGTCTTGCGGGCAGTCCGTTAAGTAGGCTGGTGTGCCTAATTTTTCCGCCAACTCTTTTAGTCGGGTCGAGTTTGAGGAGTTCTTTGAACCCACCACCACTACCACATCGACATCTTTCGCCAATTCACGCACGGCATCCTGGCGGTTTTGTGTCGCATAGCAGATATCGTCTTTGCGTGGGCCTTGGATCTCAGGGAAAACTCGACGCAACTCATCAATCACATCCGCGGTTTCATCCACCGATAAGGTCGTTTGGCTCACGTAGTGCAAATTGCTCGGATCTTTAACAATGGCTTGCAAGCCAAGTACATCTTCCGGTTTTTCGACGAGGTACATACCGCCCTGCAAGCTGGCATATTGCCCCATGGTCCCTTCTACCTCAGGGTGGCCCGCATGGCCGATCAGCACCACTTCCATATGCTTACGGCTGGCTCTCGCCACTTCCATATGCACTTTCGTCACCAGTGGGCACGTTGCATCAAACACGGTGAGCGCACGCTCTTTGGCTTCCTGACGCACCGCTTGAGAGACACCATGAGCAGAGAAAATAACGATATTGTCGTCTGGCACTTCATGCAACTCTTCGACAAAGATCGCGCCACGCTGCTTTAAGCCTTCCACCACAAAACGGTTATGCACCACTTCATGGCGTACGTAGATAGGCGGTTGATACAGTTCCAGTGCACGCTCAACAATACTGATGGCACGGTCGACACCTGCACAGAATCCACGTGGGTTCGCTAACAAGATTTTCATTTCATTGCTCATGGTAATTTTCTTTTCGCTGGCTATTCTACTGACAAAATTTCAACTTCAAAAGTCACATCTTGACCGGCCAGTGGATGATTGAAATCCACCGTCACTGAATCACCGGCTATTTCAGTAATGATACCAGGGATCTCCATTCCATCGGGCCCACTGAACGCCATGATTGTGCCGACTTCCACTTGCGCTTCGCCAACAAATTTTGTGCGGTCCATATGGTGAATATGGTCTGGGTTAGGCATGCCAAAAGCGTCCGCCGCCTTTAGCTCAATCGCTTTGTTTTCCCCGACGGTGAGGCCGAGCAAACACTGCTCAAAATTCTCACTTAAACTGCCATCGCCCATAACAAACTTCGCGGGTTTGCCCATATTGTGCGTGCTGTCTGCGACAGAACCGTCTTTCATTTTTATCGTAAAATGCAGTGTGACTGCGGAATTATGATTGATTGTACTCACGTTACTGCTTCCTTGAGGTCATTATTGTTTTTCTTGGTGTATACCCTAAATAGTGGGCGTTGCGGCTAGGCGACAAGATAATTCATCCCCATGAACATAATGCGCTATGTGATTAGGGCGACTGGCGTACCGGGGAATTATCGCAATCAACAACGCTGCTGCTTCAAATATGACGGGTATACTAAAAAGCGTCGCCAGAATCAACCGACGACGCTTAGGGTTATTCACGATCTCGCAAAGATTACTTCTCTTCTTCCTTTTTCCGGAAGCCATCGAGAATGATCATCGCCGCGCCAAGACAAATTGCCGTGTCGGCTAAGTTGAACGCAGGCCAATGGTAAGTACCCCAGTAAAAGTCGAGGTAATCCACCACAAAACCATGCACCATGCGATCAAACACGTTGCCAATCGCACCACCAATGATCATGGCATAAGCGACATTATTCCATTTTTCTGCCGCTGGTAGCTTGCTCATCCAGTAGGTCAATAGCCCCGTGACCACAAAAGCAATGCCCGTGAAGAACCAGCGTTGCCAGCCAGCTTGATCGCTCAAAAAGCTAAATGCGGCACCGTAGTTATGCACATAGAGCAGATTAAAGAAAGGCAAAACCTCTATGCGATTTGCCCAGCCATACCCCATGTTTTCCATCACAATGAATTTAATACCGATATCGGCTAAAAACACCACCAGTGCCAGCCACAACCAACGTACACCCGTTTGTTTGAATATCTGCGCTTTACCGCTCATCTTTCTTCCTAAAAATAACCCCAGTCGATACTGGGGCTATAAAATTTAAAAAAAGTTCAATCGTATTGAAAGGATCGATTAAGCGAACTTACGCGCTTCGCCTTCACCATCCACGTTCGACACACAACGGCCACAAATCTTCTCGTGACCTTCAATGGTGCCTACGTCTGGAGTGTGGTGCCAACAACGGTCACACTTCTCAGCTTCCGTTGCACGAACTTCGACGAACAGACCTTCGATGTCGGTTGCTTGCGCAGCCTCTGATTTCTCGCTCAGTGGTTTCACTGTTGCGGCAGACGTGAGCAGAACAAAGCGCAGTTCATCTTCCAACTTGTTGATTTTCGCCGCTAGGGCATCGTCAGCAAATAGAGTCAATTCTGCTTGTAGAGAACCACCAATGGTTTTATCACTACGTGCCGCTTCCAGCAGTTTGTTCACCGCACCACGCACTTTCTGCATTTCAGACCAGAATGCGTTATTCAGTTCTTCGCCTTCAGCTAGACCAAACAGACCATCGAACCACTCACCGGTGAAGACGAACTTGTCACGGCTTTCTCCACTAGGAAGAGAAGCTGGCATTTGATTCCAGATTTCGTCGGCAGTGAACGACATAATCGGTGCCATCCAACGAACCAAGGCTTCTACAATGTAGTACAGCGCGGTTTGACAGCTACGTTGCGCGTGACCACCCAGTTTGGCGGTGTACTGACGGTCTTTGATCACATCAAGATAGAATGAGCCCATCTCGATAGAACAGAAGTGCATCAAGCGCTGTGTTACTGCGTGCGTGTTGTACTCATCGTACGCTTTAACAATTTCATTTTGCGCAGCTAGTGCACGACCTACTGCCCAACGGTCAAGCGCGACCATCTCTTCAACTGGCACGATATCCGTTTCAGGATTAAAGCCGTTCAAGTTAGCAAGGAAGAAGCGCGCAGTGTTACGAATACGGCGGTAAGCGTCGGCTGAACGTTTTAAGATTTCATCAGAAACCGCAACTTCACCCGTGTAGTCTGTAGAAGCAACCCATAGACGCAGGATATCTGCACCCAATTTGTTGGTGACATCTTTTGGCGCAACCACGTTACCGATCGATTTCGACATTTTACGACCATGGCCGTCAACCACGAAACCGTGCGTCAATACTTGCTTGTAAGGCGCTTTGCCTTTCATCGCAATAGAAGAGATCAATGAAGATTGGAACCAACCACGGTGTTGGTCTGAACCTTCAAGGTACATGTCTGCTTCCGCACCGTTAAACTCTTCACGTTTATCAACCACTGCGTAGTGTGTTACGCCGGAGTCAAACCAAACGTCTAGGGTGTCTAGGACTTTCTCATATTGAGCAGCGTCATCACCAAGTAGTTCCGCAGCATCGATATCCCACCATGCTTGAATGCCTTTTTGCTCCACCACTTGAGCGACTTTTTCAATCAACTCAGAGGTGTTTGGATGCAACTCTGCGGTTTCTTTGTGAACGAAAAGGGCAATTGGCACACCCCAAGTACGTTGACGTGAGATACACCATTCAGGACGACCTTCAATCATCCCTTCGATACGGCTTTGACCCCACTCAGGCATCCACTGAACACCTTTGATAGACTCAAGCGCTTTAGCACGTAGGCCTGCTTGGTCCATAGAAACGAACCATTGAGGCGTTGCACGGAAGATGATCGGCGTTTTATGGCGCCAGCAATGTGGGTAGCTGTGCTCGTAAGCGTGGTGATGCAATAGCGCGCCTTTTTCTTTTAGCGTTTCTACTACAGCGTCATTCGCTTTAAATACGTGCTGACCAGCAAAGAGTTCTGTGTCTGGTAGGTAAACACCGTTTGAGCCCACTGGGTTTGCCACTTCTAGGTTATACTTTTGACCAACCGCAAAGTCTTCCTGACCGTGGCCAGGCGCAGTGTGAACCACACCAGTACCTGAATCAGTCGTCACGTGATCACCAAGGATCGCCGGAACAGTGAAGTCGTAGAATGGGTGTTGGAACTGAGTAAGCTCAAGATCGGCACCTTTGGCAAAACCAAGGTTATGGAAGTGCTCAATACCCGCACGATCCATCACGTCTTTCGCCAATTCCGCCGCAACGATAATACGCTCAGGGTTGTCACCCTCAACTTGGATAAGCACGTACTCAAGATCATCACGTAGACACACTGCGCGGTTTGCAGGGAGTGTCCAAGGCGTGGTTGTCCAGATGACGATTGAAACGTCACCTTGACCTTGATGGCCTTCATTCAAAGAGAATTTCGCTAATAGTCCCGCTTCGTCAGCAGCCTTAAAGCGAACATCAATAGAAGGAGATACTTTGTTCTTGTACTCAACTTCTGCTTCTGCCAATGCAGAACCACAATCGGTACACCAGTGAACAGGTTTGAAACCTTTCAATAAGTGACCATTATCAGCAATCTGACCAAGCGCACGGATGATGTTGGCTTCCGTCGTGAAGTCCATGGTGCGGTAAGGTTTATCCCACTCACCCATGATACCAAGACGTTTAAAGCTCTCTTTTTGACCTTCTACTTGGCCCGCTGCGTATTCACGACATTTTTCACGGAACTCAGCAGCAGTCACTTTTTGACCTGGCTTACCCACTTTTTTCTCTACCATCAATTCAATTGGCAGACCGTGGCAGTCCCAACCTGGAACGTAAGGTGCGTCAAAACCTGAAAGTGTTTTGGATTTAATAATAATGTCTTTAAGAATCTTGTTTAGTGCGTGACCAATGTGAATATCACCGTTTGCATATGGAGGACCATCATGCAACACAAATGATTTCTTGCCTTTTTTAGCTTTACGGATTTCACCGTAAAGGTCTTCTTGATACCAACGCTTTAGCATTTCTGGCTCACGTTTAGCCAGATCGCCGCGCATCGGAAACCCTGTTTCAGGTAAGTTCAGGGTATCTTTATACTCACTCATCGATTCTTAATTCCGTTATATTGGGCGAAAGTTAGACATTATGTTGTTCGGTGGAATAAACCGTTCAACGCTTTAGCTGACGCAGCCACACCCTTGCTGCCTCAGCATCCAATTCAATTTGCTGTTTGAGTGCGTCAAAAGACTCAAACTTCTTTTCATCACGCAGTTTATGCAAAAGTACCACTTCTAACTGTTTGCCATACAAGTTGGCTTGAAAGTCGAATAAATGTACCTCTAACTGCTGACGAACACCGTTAACCGTCGGTCTTTGGCCAATATTGGCCACACCACCAATCGGTTTGTTATCCAAGCCTAGCGCTTGAACGACATACACGCCAGAGACGGGAGAAACACAGCGTTTCAGCGGAATATTGGCGGTAGGGAAACCTATCGTCCTGCCTAATTTACGGCCATGTGAAACACGTCCGCTAATGCTATAATCCCGCCCTAACATTTGAGCGGCAACCGCTAACTGATCGTGAGCAAGCGCTTCACGAATGGCGGTACTACTGACTCTTAACTGCGCTAAACAGAAGCTTTGGGTATTCACGACTGTGAAACCGTATTTTTTGCCCGCTTCTTGCAGCATGGCAAAATTGCCTTGTCTTGCTTTACCAAAACAAAAGTCATCGCCAACAACGAGAAACTTAACACCCAAACGCTCAACCAACAAGTCGCGAATAAAGGCATCCGCATCTAAGGAAGCGAAATGACGATTAAAGTTGACGCACAACAATCGATCGATCTCAAGCTTACCTAATTGGACGAACTTATCGCGTAAACGCGTTAAGCGCGCTGGGGCTTTTTCTTTGGCAAACAGCTCTAAAGGCTGAGGTTCAAATGTCATCACGACAGAAGGTAACGACATTTCCCGAGCTCGCAGAGAGACTTGACGCAACACTTCTTGATGCCCTAAATGCACACCATCAAAGTTACCTATGGTCAATACACAGCCGCGATGCTGTGGTTTTATATTGTGTATACCTCGAATCAGTTCCATTTGGATACAGCGAAATGCCTCTGTTTTCGTTTTATGCAGTGTCAAACTGGCGGATTATATACCAATCCACCTTACTCTGTCCCAGCTTTTAGGTCTTTTACCCGAATCCCGAGTAAAAAGGCGCAAGCAGTGTATGCAATAGCACCCAAGCCAATTAACATCGTCAACATTGCGGCACGATGGCCGGTGGTCCACTCAAGCCAAACACTCATCTCATCAAGTTGCCACAAAATTGCCGTCACCATCACCGCACCAGAAACCACTAAACGACTGATAAATAGAAACGTACGTCGAGAGATTTTATAAACACCAGCGATGTGCAAACCTCGGTACAGCAGTGCCATGTTAACAAAGGCAGACAGAGCGGTCGCAATAGCCAAACCAACATAACCATAGAACCACGCAAAAATCGCGTTAAACACCATATTGGTTACCATAGCGACAATGCCATATTTCACTGGTGTTTTGGTGTCTTGACGAGAATAGTAGCCAGGCGCGAGTACCTTAATCAGCATAAAATTCAACAACCCAGAAGCGTACGCCAAAAGAGACAGAGAGGCTTGATGCACATCTTGTGGGGTAAACTCACCACGCATAAACAGCACCATCAGCATTGGCTTGGCCAACACCATCAAACCGAGCATCGCTGGAATGCCTAGTAGGGTGACCATACGAACCCCCCAATCCATGGTATGGGCAAAACCCTCGCGGTGTGCATCCACATGTTTGCGCGAAAGCGCAGGAAGGATCACCGTCGCAATGGCAATACCAAATAGGCCCAGTGGGAACTCAAGCAAACGATCAGAATAGTAAAGCCATGAAATCGAACCGGTTTGCAGGAAACTGGCGATAAAGGTATCAAACAATAAGTTAATTTGGCTGACAGACACCCCAAATAAAGCGGGGATCATCAAGGTACGGATTTTGACCACGCCTGGATCGCGCCACCCCCACTTCGGTTTGACTAAAACCCCCGCTTTAATGAGGAAGGGCATTTGAAAAAGAAACTGTACTAAACCACCCAGAAACACCCCTATCGCCAAACCTACCTCTGGTTGAGCCATGATCGGTGATATGTACCATGCACTGAGAATGATCATCACGTTGAGAAAAACGGGTGTAAATGACGACACCGCGAATTTGCCCATGGTATTGAGAATCGCTCCAGACAAAGCAACAAAGGTGATAAACCAAAGATAGGGAAACGTAATTTTGAGCATAAAGCTGGCAAGCTCAAATTTTTCCGCAGCTGGCCCACCATGTAGCCAGTCAATAAACCATCCCGCGCCAAATAATGCCGTGACAACGCCAGAACCAAGCACCCCTAAAATCGTCACAATGGAAACGATCACTCCGAGCGTCCCTGATGCTTTAGCGATGAGATCCCGTGTTTTGTTTAGATCGCCACTGGCGTGGTATTCCGTTAGCACAGGAACAAACGCTTGAGAAAAGGCCCCCTCAGCGAAAAGCCTTCTTAAAAAGTTCGGAATTTTGTTGGCAAAGAAAAATACGTCGGCACTGGCACCTGCGCCCATTAAATTGGCGACAACCACATCGCGCACTAAGCCTAAAACACGAGAAACCAACGTCATAGCGCTGACGATCATGCCGGACTTGAGTAGTCGTTTACTCACTGTAACCTCGAAATATCACCGTAGCTTAACTTTTATCCGTCTTTTGTTAGGACAGACGCGGATATTTATTAGCATTGGTCTAAAAATGCTGATAGAATCCCCGCCATCTTAACCGCGATGCCCTTTCTTACCAAAACTTGTTTTGGTCGCGATGGGTTTTTGCACAAATCATTTGACAATCGGGCATAAATGAGGGATATTCCTCGCCCTTAAATTGTCACCGAACTAAAGTTTTTGGGAGTTAGACCCTTGGCAAATAACAAATCTGCTAAGAAGCGCGCTATCCAAGCTGAGAAACGTCGTCAGCACAATGCTAGCCGTCGTTCAATGATGCGCACTTACATGAAAAAAACTGTTGCTGCAATCGCTGCTGGCGATAAAGAAGCTGCAACTGCTGCATTCGCTGTAGTTACACCGATCCTAGACCGCATGGCGACTAAAGGCCTTATTCACAAGAATAAAGCAGCTCGTCACAAGTCTCGTTTCGCTGCACAAATCAAAGCTCTTTAATAGAGTCTCGATTCAGTGAAAAAAGCCGGCTTTATGCCGGTTTTTTTATTGCTATCAAATTACCCATATAAAAAAGCTGGCTTGTAAACCAGCTTTTCTTTTCTACACGGCACGCAAAGGCATTATTCTTCACAATAAAGACTATGCAGCAGTTTAATCATTGCTTTTACTTCTTCACTTTTCAGAGTGTAGTAAACCGTTTGTGCTTCTTTGCGCGTGGTCACCAAACCATCACGACGCAACCATGCCAGATGCTGAGACAATGCAGACTGACTTAATTGCAACTTGGCACAAAGTTCCCCGACCGATAGCTCTTGATTGTGTAGCATGCATAAGATTTGCAGGCGTCTTTCATTGGCCATGGCTTTGAGTAATACGACAGCTTTAGCAGAATTCTGCTCCATATCTTTTAAGTTCATGTGTTGGTCCTCTAGCTACAACTCACATGTCCCAACGGTTGTTGCAGATAGTTGTGTTAAACAATTTTATAATTTAGGTTTATATTTTTGTAGATAGTAATCTATTTGGGGTATTCAAGGGAACGGTTTCATTCAAACAATTGGCTAAAATCTGCGTCACACACATTCTTTACTGCGGGATGTTGAATCATACGCTCAGCAAAGATCACGTAATACTCTTCTTTGAGATCGTCAACATGGCCAATGAGTTGTAAAGTCAGATCTTCTTCGATTTCTGAGATATAAACGGTCGGAGCAAGGAAGATGACATCATCATGGTAACGAGCAAAAGCTTTCATTAAGGCCACATCATCAAATTCCCCTAATACATCAGGTTGAATCCCTTGGCGATCAAACCACTGTAAAACCTTACGTCCCATCGCCGTTCGGCTCCCAGGAATCAATAGTTTTTTCTGCTCCAAAATTGCTGGAAATTCAGCATTATCTATTTTGGTGGAAGAGAAAAAACTCATGCTCGACTCACCCAGTTTCTTACTATATAAGCCGGGACTTTGTGTCGAATCGACAGGACAATCAGACAGAATCATGTCGAGCTTGTGTTGTGCCAAACGTTCCAGCAGCAATTCGTGCGTCGATTCGTAACAACATAAGTGGATTTTTTTATCTTGAGGCACGGTGGTTTTCAGCACCTTACTCACTAACCGTTTTGACAACGCATCAGCAACACCGACTTCAAATAGAATATTGGCATGCTGGCTATAGTTGACGATATCGAGCATTTCGTAACTTAGACCAAACATGCGGTCAGCGTATTTGAATACCAATTGCCCAAGCTCCGTTGGTTCAACGGTACGGCCGTTTCGCTTTGTGAGCTTGCCTTTCATACGATCTTCTAGCGCTTTGATCTGTCCTGTCACCGTTTGTGGCGTGAGAAACAGCGCATCTGCCGCTTTAGTAACGGAACCTTGCTTACAAACCATCCAGAAATAGTAGAGGTGATTATAATTGAGATGTGACATAACCCTTCCTTAAAAGAAACCACTGCCGTCCCTGAGAACATGACAAATATGACAGATGTCGCCAATTATATCGAAAAAACCGAATTGAAAACGCCATAACATTAAAAAAAACAGAGCCAATCAATTTCATATTGTCATATTTTGTGACATATCACCCACTAATGGAACAAAAAACAACCACCCAAGAAAAGGTTAAAAATAAATAAAAATCAAAAGCTTAAGTTTGCCCTATTTTTATTTCAACAAATTAGCTTGTGCTCAGCGGTGAAAAAATCCAGATGACACCGAATTGTCATATTACTGAAATATTTCATCTCTACTATCGGCCTCAGTTTCAACAACAGACCAAACTGAGATTTAGACGGTCAATGGAGAAAATTATGATGAACCAAGCTACTACGGCAGCAACGCCAATTTCGAGCACAACTCGTTGGCTTCGCTGGGCTAACTTGGCATTCATGTTATACCTGCTACTTTTAGCAGTATCTATGGTAGGCAGTGGTTTTAAACTGGCTACTGGCGATCAAGCTAAAGTACTTTTTGAATTTGCCTCACACCCTGTTGCGGGCCTAATGATTGGTCTTGTGGCGACAGCTCTTATTCAATCTTCCAGTACCGTGACCTCGATTATCGTCGGTTTGGTCGCTGGTGGCTTACCAGTAGAAACTGCAATCCCTATGGTTATGGGTGCAAACATTGGCACCACAGTAACAAACACCTTGGTTTCTCTTGGCCATGTTCGCTGTAAAGAAGAATTCAAGCGCGCTTTCGCAAGTGCGACAATTCACGATTTCTTCAACCTACTTGCGGTTGCCATCTTCCTTCCTCTGGAAATGATGTTCGGCATTCTAGAGAAAGTGTCTCATTGGCTTGTGTCTCCACTATTGAACACTGGCGATATGAGCATGAAAGGGTTTGACTTCATCAAGCCAATGACCAAACCTGTCGTAAGTGCAGTGAAAGGCCCACTAAGCACATTTGGTGATACTTTTGCAGGTGTTGCGCTGATTGTACTGGGTATTGCTACCATCTTCGTTGCTATCACTGTGATGGGTAAATTGATGAAGAGTCTAATGGTTGGCCGCGCTCGTGACATCCTGAAGAACGCAATCGGCCGCGGTCCTATCCACGGTATCGTGTCAGGCTCTATCGTAACGGTGTTGGTTCAGTCTTCATCAACAACAACCAGCTTGATGGTTCCACTCGTTGGTACTGGTGTACTGAAAGTACGTGATGTTTACCCATTCACGTTGGGTGCAAACATTGGTACTTGTATTACCGCACTGCTTGCAGCGACGGCAGTTTCTGGTGAGTTTGCTGTGTTTGCTCTGCAAATTGCGTTGGTTCACTTAACCTTTAACGTATTAGCGACACTGTTTATCTTTGGTATTCCGTTCCTGCGTGAACTGCCAATCAAAGGCGCTGAGTTTATCTCAGAGATGGCGATTAAGAACAAAGCTGTGGTAGCAGGTTACCTACTCGCGGTCTTTATCTTTATCCCAGGTACGATTTTGGCGCTAACAACATAGTTGGCTGTTGCCTAAGTTACTTAAGGAGAGCTTTCATGCTCTCCTTTTTTTATTTCCAATAACCATCACTTTTCATTGGCAAAAGTCTTTGTCTGATACACACTAAGAAAAAACAGCCGTGATGTAATGATGGAACATTCAGATAAGCAACAACTTCTAGCCGCAACAGGAAAAATTGATGAGCAGCTTTCGCTGTTAGTAGACAACATTGATATTCTGAGTAGTGTCACTCCACAAAACTACAAAGAAGAGCGACAACGATTTTTCGATAATCGTTTCTCTGTCGAACCTGTGTTTACTTATAAAAATCAAACCTTCGATGTACATCAGGCTAAGAGAAACCTCTACTCTCTGCCGATTGAACTAATAGAACACCCTCAGCTTCGTCAACTTTATGCCGAAGTCATTCAATCGTACGCAGATAAACTGGATCAACTGTGCAGCATTGGCCAACCTGAGTTTCTCTACAACTCCCTACGCTATTATGGTGAACCAAGCAGTAAAGATATTCGCAATGCTAACTTCTTACTGCACCTCCCTATCGAAGAAGAGGCGCCACAGCGTCATGATTGCAACGAGATTGCAGCCTTCATGCAGCAGTTTTGTCTAGATCATGGTTACACTGGTGAAATTGAAATCAGCAACAGTATGATTGCTAATGCGTTGGTCTCTGGCACTAAAGTTAAAATCAACGCTTCTGCAAGTATCACGACTAAAGAGCTTCATGCTCTCGCTCATCACGAGTTAGGTGTTCATCTATTAACAACGCTCAATGGCCGGGCGCAACCACTGAAGTTACTCAGCTTGGGTTGCCCAGTAAATACGACCACGCAGGAAGGTTTGGCCATTTTATGTGAGTTCCTCTCTGGGCACTTTAGTCTTAAACGTCTTAGAACCTTAGCGCTGCGTGTGATTGCGGTAGAGTCGATGATCAAAGATCGTGATTTTAGAAACACTTTTTTGCTGTTGAAAGAACAGTACAAAGTGGAAGACATGACGGCATTTACCATCACAGCTCGAGTTTATCGTGGCGGTGGCTACACCAAAGACTACCTCTACTTGCGTGGCTTTAGGGAGATACTCAATGCCTACGACCAATTAGGCGATGACTTCAATGTATTGTTGGCTGGAAAAACCGAGATACGCTACTTCTCAGCAATTAAATCGCTGATAAAAGAGGACATTATTCTTCCACCCAAATTCATTAGTCCAGCTATCGCCAAACCCGCGCCTGCGGATCCTATCTATAAGTTTGTCGCCAATGCGCTCAAATAGCACTGACGCAGCAAGTAACAAAAAAGGGCTCTAGGAGCCCTTTTCAACCATCGTGATGTTATACCGAGAATGGGTACTGGATTGGGTCATGATGTTCATACCCCTCTACCCAGAAATCATCCAAAGTGACCCAAGTTTCCAGATCTTCCAAAGATTTGATCTCAGGATTGATGTGGAACGTTGGCGCTTGTAACGGTTCTCGCTTGAGTTGCACATCACGCATCAGCGCTAGCTGATCTTCATAAATATGTGCATTCACAATCTTATGAAACGCTTGGCCTGGTTTCTTGCCCGTAATCTGCGCCATGATCGCCAAGAACACATACACTTGAACCATGTTGAAATTCAGCCCCAGAGGCACGTCACACGAACGTTGTGTACTGTTGAGGTATAACGTATCACCCAGCAGTGAGAAGTGATGGCTGTACATGCAAGGGCGCAAGCAGCCCATATGAAATTCACCTGGGTTATAGAAATTGAGGATCTCACCGCGATCGTCTACTCCGCGCGTCAGGTCATCGACAATTTTACGCAATTGGTCGATATGGCCACCGTCTGGTTTTGCCCAAGCACGACCTTGCACGCCGTAGACACGCCCCATGTCATCTTCGCCTTTACGATATGGGTTATTCAACCAAGCGTCATTGAGATTGGCGTTCGCATCCCAGGTTTTCGTGC
The DNA here is from genome assembly GCF_002265885.1 of Vibrio sp. 03_296. Classification (NCBI taxonomy): domain Bacteria; kingdom Pseudomonadati; phylum Pseudomonadota; class Gammaproteobacteria; order Vibrionales; family Vibrionaceae; genus Vibrio; species Vibrio sp. 03_296. Next base: position 91,414 of record NZ_NPKW01000014.1, on the reverse strand, counting down.
CTAACTTGCGAAAATCTTCCGCATTATCATAGCCTCGAATGTAGCCAAGCAACTCAGCCACCGCCGCCTTCCAGAAACTCTTACGCGTGGTAACCAAAGGAAACTGATTGTTGGCAACATCGTAGGTTAAATCCGCGTTTATCACAGTAAGGCAGCGCTTACCGGTGCGTTCATTTTCAACCCAGTGCCCTTCATCAACGATGCGACGGCACAATTCTAAATATTGTTTCACTTCAATTCCTTACTTCACGGTTACTTTGTCTTGATAGTGGCCACGTTTATAAGCCCAAGCCATCAGTGCCAATCCACCAATAATCATCGGTGACGACAAGATCTGTCCCATTGAAATGAAACCACCAAACAGACCTAGTTGCGCATCCGGCTCACGCACGTATTCAACGAGGAAACGGAATGTACCATAACCAGCAAGGAATAAACCAGATACGGATCCTAAAGGTCTCGGTTTGCGGATAAACCAGTTGAGGATAAAGAACAGCACCACACCTTCTAATGCCATCTCATACAATTGCGAAGGGTGGCGCGGTAGTGGTCCGCCTGTTGGGAACACCATCGCCCAAGGCACATCGGTTACTCTGCCCCAAAGTTCACCATTCATAAAATTGCCTAAGCGCCCTACCCCTAAACCAAATGGCACTAACGGAGCAACGAAATCTGCCACTCCGAAGAAGGTTCGGCCATTTTTCTTCGCGTACCAGAGCATCGCCGTAATGACACCCAGCAAGCCGCCATGGAAAGACATACCTCCAGTCCAGACTTTAAACAGATAAATCGGATCGGCGAGGAAGAGATCGAAGTTATAGAACAGCACGTATCCAATACGACCACCAAGCACAACGCCAAGAAATCCAGCGAACAGCAAATCCGAAACTTGTTCACGCGTCCAGCCACTGCCCGGTTTGTCTGCTCGGCGGTTGGCAAGCCACATCGCAAACAAAAAACCAAATAGATACATCAACCCGTACCAACGAACAGAGATAGGTCCTATCGAGAAAAAGACGGGGTCGATATTAGGAAAAGGCAGGTAACCCTGAGACATAATGAAGTACTCTTAATCATCAACTTTGAAATAACGCGGCTAGACTAACATGCTGAGCGCGACAAACATTAAAAATAACGCAAAGATTTTTTTCAGCTTTGCCGTTGGAAGCGTGGTGGCCCAGCGAGCACCAATTCGAGTGGTGAGCATTGAGGTGCCAGCAATCGCCAGCAGGGCTGGTAGATAAACATAGCCCACACTGTAATCAGGTAATGACGCGACACTGTAGCCATGCAGGATGAATCCCGTCATCCCCGCTATCGCAATCACACAGCCGCATACCGATGAAGATCCGACAGCTTTGCGCATTTCAACGCCGTGTCGGTTAAGAAACGGTACCGATAAAGAACCGCCACCGATCCCTGCTAAACTCGATACCACACCGATACCTGTACCATACAGCATAGTGACTGGGCTGCTTGGCATTGCGCGGGTTGTCGTCACTCGAATCGAGCGGAACATCTGCAGTGCCAAGAATAAAACGATAACCCCAAAGACTCTCGGCAAATATTGGGTTGGGATCCATTCGGCGATATTCGCTCCGACAAATCCACCAATCACCACGCCCGGCATCAGCCACTTCACGACAAAGATATCCACGTTGCCCAATTTGAGATGATTCAACGCTGAAGAGCCCGACGTGACAATAATACTGGCCAAAGACGTTGCTAACGCCATATGCATGCTCAATTCAGCGGGAATACCAGCCCATGGCAATAAGTAAAGCAACGCGGGCACTACGATCAAACCACCACCGATGCCTAATAGCCCTGCCATCACGCCAACAAACGCACCCAGCACCAACAACACACTCAATAATTCAAACGTCACAACAACCTACTTCTTACCTGCGCGGATAAAACCGGCAAAATCATGATTAATAAAATAATCCCGCATCAACTGGTGAATATCCTTGCCATAAGAAAGCGACAAAGCTTGTTGAGATAAGGCTTGTAAATCGCTCAATTGGCTATGGCGAATCAAATATTTGATCCGCGCGACGTTTGAGGTGTTCATGCTCAAACTGCGGTAACCCAAACCAAGCAGAAGTAATGCGCCAAATGGGTCTCCCGCTAACTCGCCACAAATACAAACGGGTAAGTGGTATTGTCCACACTGCTGGTAAATCTGCTGCAGGGCTTGCAAGACCGCTGGGTGCAACGATTCATAGACATCAGAAACCCGTGCGTTGTTCCGATCCACAGCCAATAAATATTGCGTTAAGTCGTTTGTCCCCACCGAGACAAAATCCACGCGCTGAGCAATCGATGGAATCAAATAGACCATCGAGGGAACTTCAATCATCACGCCAATCTGTGGCATCACCACGCGTTCATCAAGCAACACGACCTCATGATAAGCTTGCTGAATCAAACGAATGGCGTCATCAAGCTCTCCGACACCAGAAATCATCGGCAAGAGAATGCTCAAATTGCCATACTCAGCACTGGCTCGTAACATCGCCCGTAACTGGATAAGAAAGATGTCTGGATGATCTAAGGTAAAACGGATCCCACGCCAGCCTAAAAAGGGGTTATCCTCTTCAATAGGCAAGTAAGGCAGCGGTTTATCACCGCCAATATCTAAGGTGCGCATTACCACACGCTGCTGAGGGTAACTACTCAAAATAGCGCGATATTGCTGATATTGCTCATCCTCAGAAGGAAAACGATGTTGCAAGAGAAAAGCAATTTCAGTGCGATACAATCCCACACCATCCACACCAGCGTTGATCGCGATATTACTGTCGGCGCTCAAGCCTGCGTTGAGTAATACCTCTACGTCGACGTCATCCTGAGTTTTCGCAGGCAGCGCAAGCTCCTTGTTCACCATCGCGAACAATTCACTCTCTTCCGTTACAAGGCTGCGGTACTCACGCAAAATCTGGCGATTAGGCTGAATATAAATCTCACCGGAGTAGCCATCGACGATCCCCTGCTTGCCATGCACCTCTTCCAGATTCAGGCTCGCTCCCATGACAGCGGGCACCCCTAGCGCTCTGGATAAAATCGCAGCGTGGGAGTTCGCCGCGCCTTCTAATGCGACCACGGCCAACAGGTATTTTTTCGGTACTGACGCCAAAAGTGAAGCGGTGAGTTCATTGGCAACCAGAATTACCGGTCGCTCAATTCTTGGCTGCTCTTGCTCACTGTTGTGTAAAAAGAACAATAAACGCTGGCCCAACTCACGAATGTCATGCGCTCGCTCTCTCAGGTAAACATCTGACATTCGCGCAAAACGACTGGAATAACTTTCGACCACTTGACGCAATGCCCAGTCCGCGCGATCTCCTCGCTCCACGTGCTTTTTCAAGTCTGTGCGTAACATAGGATCGTTCAGCAAGTGCGTGAAGAGATCAAATATGGCGAGCGCATCTTTATTGATTTCACTGTCGAACTTTTTGCGCATACGGCGAAAATCCGCCAACGCAGCTTCAATTGCAACGGCGAGCCACTCTTGCTCTCGCTCTTTATCGAGTGTCGAGGCAGGGCACACCTCCGACAATATCGGTTGTGAATTGTCATACCAAAACTCACCAATTGCGACCCCACTTGAAGCGGCAATACCCTGCACTGCAGCAGGTTTAGATGCCAATGACCAATGGCCAAGACTTTGTGCATGCGCAATGATAACGGCTAACTGAGCGGATAAAGTGACTAGGAAGGATTCTTCCATCTCACTGAAAAGTCGTGGTGTTTTCTGCTGGATAACCAGTACGCCCAATACTTTTTTACGATGGATGATCGGCGCGCCTAAAAACGAGTGATACGTTTCTTCGCCTAACTGAGGAAAATATTTGAATGCGGGATGCTTCGAGGCTTCGGCTAAGTTAAGAGGCTCAGCGCTGCGTTTCACTAAGCCAACCAAGCCCTCTTCAAACTGGATGTGAATACTGTCGCCATGAAAAGTCAGGCCTTGCGTTGCCATTAACTCTAGCCGTTGCCTTTCTTCATTCGCCAGATAAATCGTGCAACACTCTGTGCTCAATGCTGTACAAGTTTCTCGTACCAATGTATTCAATGCTTGGTGAACATCCTCGACACGAGAAACTTTTTCAACTATATCCCTGAGTTGACTCAGCATGGTTATCCTCTTCGTTTAACTTTTTTACCTTTCAATTTACGTTCGCGAAAAGGCATGGCTAACGATGCAAATTCCTTCATCGCTCGGCGATAAACGTCTCGCTTAAATGAAACCACCTGACGTACAGGATACCAATAGCTAACCCAACGCCAACCATCAAATTCAGGAGAGCTACCTTTTTGCATATTGATCTTGGATTCATCGCACTCAAGACGCAAAAGGAACCATTTCTGCTTTTGGCCGATACAAACAGGCTTAGAGTCCCAACGAACCAGTCTCTTTGGTAGTTTATATCTTAACCAATGACGACTGCTCGCAATGATCTTAACGTCTTTGTGCGTTAGACCGACTTCTTCATACAACTCTCGAAACATTGCTTGTTCCGGAGTCTCACCATCATCAATCCCCCCTTGAGGAAATTGCCAAGAGTGTTGCCCGTATCGCTTAGCCCAGAAGACCTGACCATGGTTATTACAAATCACTATACCAACATTTAGCCGGTAACCATCGCCATCTATCACTGGCTAACCTCTAAGATAAGTTTTTTATTACAGTGATTTTTCCACATATCCCCAACAGTAGCAAACTTACTGATGTGATATAGCTAAGATTTATCGTGTTTCAGACCCAATTGAATAACTTTTCAGCACAAAAACAGTTATCAACACAAGTTTGAGACACAGCCCACATTTATTCACCTTTTCTGTGAATAACTTTGTGAAGAATAACTTATTTTCGTCAATGACAGATTCATCATCAATCCATGACAAACACGTCCCCTTTCCAAAAATAAAAAATAGCTTTTAATATTCAATAAATTAAAAACACAAATCAGTTCCACCAGCAAATTAAACCTTGATGATCTTTTGACCACAAACAGATCGGTCAAAGATCATACAATGCTTATTTTATCCACACACAAAGTTTTTAAATTGACTAACATCACCAAAAATCAAGCAAAATATCACTTACCACATACTGTTTATTGATCCATGATTTTACTTTTTACCTTAGAGAGCGCTCTATTCTGTGGATAACTTATTAATAGATCAAAGCACCAGCAATGATGATCCTTGATCGTATCGCTTCGATCCGATTCTTTGTTACCATATCGCTTTCCCATTATTACGGCCTTGGTTATGAAACCCATTCCACAAACAGAAGCAGAACTGCTCCAACGAGCGAATCAAATTGCAGGTTGTAGCTTCGCCGAATTGGCAGAAGAGGCGAATATGGACGTTCCTCTGGATCTCAAACGCGACAAAGGTTGGGTGGGGCAACTGCTTGAGTGGCACTTAGGCGCGCCTGCTGGCAGTAAACCACAGCAGGATTTTTCCGATCTTGGTATTGAGTTAAAAAGTATTCCCGTCAGTTATAGCGGCAAACCGCTTGAAACGACGTTTGTCTGCGTAGCACCACTGACGGGTGTGCATGGATTAACGTGGGAAACCAGTCATGTGCGCAACAAACTCTCTCGTGTGTTATGGATTCCGGTTGAAGGGGAGCGAGAAATCCCACTGGCAGAGCGTCATGTCGGTACACCACTGCTTTGGTCTCCCAATGACGAGGAAGAAATACTACTCAAAAATGACTGGGAAGAATTGATGGAGATGATCGTATTTGGCCAATTTGATCAAATTTCGGCCCGACATGGCGTGGCTCTTCATCTCAGACCAAAAGCCGCTAACAGCAAAGCACTCACCGAAGCGTATAACATCAACGGAAAACCGATTAAAACACTGCCGCGGGGATTTTATTTACGAACTCAGTTTACCGCTCAGATTTTGCAAAATGCCTTCAACTCATTACTCAATGAGGAGTAAGTTGCAGTTCAATGTCATAGTAAGAAGCCAATCGGTCACTACCAACTTCTTCGTAAACGTTATGCAAACGAAGATACGCTTTCTCCACACCCAATTTCAGTAATTCTTCTTTCACTAAATCCAAAGACGAGAAATGCATCAGCTCCTCCCCTTGTTTAATAGGCTCAAGGTGATGTTTGTATTCTATGGCCAACAGATACTCATTGGCATCAGAGCAACCTATTACGAACATTTTAGGCGGCACATAATGATCATGATGTTTACTGTGTAGCCAAAGATCCAATTGATGTTTCTGCATAGCCTACCTCAACCCGATTTCGCAATTTGTCCATTAGGCTCTAAGTGTAGTCCATGATCAATCTGATAGAGCGAGAGAAGCTTTCTTAAGTTGATGAAATTATCAATTATGATATTGCATCTTCTCCTGGGCGTTAAGTCGGCATAAGATGTTGAACAATAGGTAACCGACAATAAATCCAATTAACAAGGAAGTGCCATGCAATACACTAAGCTGCCCCATTCCACGCTTGAGATCAGCAAACTTTGCCTTGGAACCATGACCTTTGGTGAACAAAACTCTCAACAAGACGCTTTCGAACAACTCGATTATGCGGTCGCTCAAGGTATTAATTTTATTGATACTGCAGAAATGTATCCGGTGCCACCAAAAGCACAAAGCCAGGGGTTAACGGAGCAGTTTATCGGCAATTGGCTGAGCAAAAGTGGCAAACGCGAAAAAGTCCTCATCGCCACAAAAATAGCTGGCCCTCGCAATGTTCCCTATATTCGCGACAACATGAGCTTAAACCGACGCCATATTCACACAGCGATCGATGATAGCCTGACGCGCCTGCAGACCGAGTATGTCGATCTCTATCAATTGCATTGGCCTCAGCGTCAAACCAACTGCTTTGGTCAACTCAACTACCCTTATCCCGATACGCAAGAAGAAGTGACGCTCATTGAAACGCTAGAAGCACTGAATGAACTCGTTAAAGCGGGAAAGGTACGTTATATAGGCGTGTCTAATGAAACCCCTTGGGGCGTAATGACTTTACTGCGTTTAGCCGAAAAACACGACTTGCCAAGAATTGTTTCGATTCAAAATCCATACAATTTACTCAATCGCAGCTTTGAAGTTGGCTTGTCCGAGATTAGCCACTACGAAGGCGTTCAACTGCTTGCCTACTCTCCGATGGCGTTTGGCACGTTAAGCGGTAAGTACCTCGATGGCGCTCGCCCAAAAGGCGCTCGCTGTACTCTCTTTGAGCGTTTTCAGCGCTACTTTACCCCACAAGGGCTAGAAGCAACCAACGCGTATGTTTCACTCGCCAGAGATTACGGTTTGGATCCCGCGCAAATGGCGCTGGCTTTTGTTAATCAACGCCCATTTGTCGCCAGTAATATCATTGGTGCAACGACTCTCGATCAGCTTAAAGTCAATATCGAGAGTCTCAATGTCAAGTTAGAAGATGAGGTGTTAAATAAAATACAGCAGATTGGTACCACCTACTCCAATCCATGCCCATAACATTGCGGGCTGTAACCACCAAGGTTACAGCCCTTTCGATTACGTCGGTATTCGCGAACTAAGCACACGGCGAATATGACGGATTCGACGCGCGACTTTGACTTCATCCGGAGTGGTGTTTGGGTTCGCTCGACCACCTTCATCTAAACCAATGTCTCTTAGTAAGAAGGCGTTGTTCCAAGGAATTTCATAACTACTACGACGGACACGTTTCGCCCATTCACGTTCTTCACGTTTTAAATCGGCTTGAACCAAAATAGTGGCTAATTTCAAATAAATAGAGTGACGCATTATTTTTCTCCAAATAAAAATGATTGCTGAGAAAAATGACGTGCTTTCGGGTAGATCAACTCGTAGAGAGAGACACAAACTAAGCTGCCATTTTCCGCAGCTCAGTTAAATAACAATGAGGGTGCGGATTAACTAACCATCGATAGCGGTATCAGCGCCGATGCTGATAACCACACTCATCTCAGATGAATGAGCATCGCGAAGAGCACAAACGGGTTGATTTGCATTCAATTTCAACATGTTAGCCCCCTTCAATGGTTTATTAATCCTAAAGTTTTGATGTGGTATAACTCGAAAGTTACGATTAAATTGTAAGCGAAAACGGTTGCTAATCAATCACTTTTTCTCCAATGCAGCAATTACAAAACATCCTACTAAATGTCAGTTTCATATTGATTGGCTATAACATATTCACCTTGGCAATATGAGGTTATTAGATGATTATCTGAATGTAAAAAGGCCATTCGATAGAATGGCCTCAAGCTTTGGGTGATTTAAACAGGATATTCCGCTACACCGTTTGTTCGGAAATCAAATTGTGTTTGTTTAGTAGTCGATACATCGTCGCACGTGAAACCCCTAACTCTTTGGCGGCATTAGAGACCTGACCCGAATGAGATTCCAGCACCAGCAACAGCGCATCGCGCTCACTTTTCTCACGGATATTTTTTAAGCTGCGCTTACTATCACCACGTTTAGGAAGATCCAATTGCGGCATATCGATGATCACGCTATCTGACATCAGGACAGCACGCTTAATCTGATTCATCAGCTCGCGTACGTTGCCTGGCCAGTAATAGCGCATCAAAGCTCTCAGCGCTTCTTCAGAATAGCCTTTTGCCTGCGCGTTATACTCTTTTGAGTATTCTTGCAGGTAGTAACGAGCCAACAAGGTGATGTCACTGGCACGCTCTTTGAGACTTGGCACATTAATCCGTAGCACATTGATGTAGTGGTAAAGCTCCTCGCTAAAATCCCCATCGATCAGTGCTTTTTCAATATCGGAAGCATTCGCCGTCAAAATACGGACATTGACCTTCTTCATGCCATCGCAGGTTTCTATCGTTCCTTCTTGTAAGAAACGAAGAAGGTGCAGTTGCTGAGTTTTGGAAATCGTTAGAATGTCATTAAACAACACCGTACCACCATCAGCCTGCTCTAGTATTGAAGGCCCCGCATTTGCGTCAGCCCCAATGCCAAAAACATCCGCTTGAAAACGTTGCTCGCTCATTGCACGGCATTTGACAGAAAAGAATGGCTTCATCGCACGCGATGAGATTTTATGAATGGCTCGAGCGACCGTTTCTTTTCCTGAGCCATTCTCTCCGTTGATCAGAATGCTCACATCGGTAGGACCAATGCGTTTAATTTGATCGCGTAGGCGCTTCAAAGGAACCGATTCCCCAATAAGTCCCATATCTTGATTATTGCCAAACGTCGGCCAAACCTTCTTCTCAAGCTTTAACATACCCAATTGATGGCCTATCGTGCTGAGCAGTTGCGCATCAGGGATAGGAGCTGTGAAAAAGTCGATACAAAAGTTAACGATAAACTGGCAAATCGTGTCAGAGCTGAGTTGCTGTTCACGAATAAAGGCGAGCCAGCGTACGTGCTTGTGCGTGCTCACAAGATTAGCGATGCCATTGAGACTGAACTCATCATGGCTAAGGTCAACAATGCCGATGCATGGCCCAATATCTTCTAACAGCGCGTCTACTTTGCGTAAATCCGCACATTGATGGCACTTCCAGCCCACCTGCTCCAAAACGGACAACCAAGGCTCATAAGTACCACCAACCACTACCAATGACCCCGGTACAGAATCCATCTTAAACTGAGTAGCCATATACAACCCTTTCACTATTTCGATCGTTAGTTACATTATCGAGACTAATGATTCATAAGTCTGTTTCAAATATGAGACAGTTAATTAATTCTAGACTCAATTACTAATACTTGGAATGCAGTTAGCATTTAGTGATGTAAAAGGAATTCTGCTCGATAAAAAAAACCACCCGAAGGTGGTTTTTCAATCTATTTGCTCTTACGCCTGAGGACGCATCGCTGGGAATAGAATAACATCACGAATCGTGTGCGTGTTGGTCAGTAGCATCACTAGACGGTCGATGCCGATACCTTGACCTGCAGTCGGTGGTAGGCCGTGCTCTAGTGCTGTGATGTAGTCTGCATCGTAGAACATTGCTTCGTCATCACCAGACTCTTTCGCTTCAACCTGTGCTTTAAAGCGTGCATCTTGGTCTTCAGCGTCGTTAAGCTCGGAGAAGCCGTTCGCTACTTCACGGCCACCGATGAAGAACTCAAAGCGGTCTGTGAAGAACGGGTTGTCATCGCTACGACGAGCCAGTGGAGAGATATCTGCTGGGTAGCCCGTGATGAACGTTGGCTGCATTAGCTTAGGTTCTGCTGTTTCACCAAAGATCTCTTCAAGAAGCTGACCACATGTCCAAAAAGGTTCGACTTCTACATGAACCGATTTCGCGATAGAAACCATTAGGTCACGGTTTTGAATGTCTTCTTCTGTTAGCGCTTGGATTTGCGCGTGGTCTGGGTTGTAGTGCTTGATTGCTTCGAACATGCTCATACGAGTGTAAGTGCCACCAAACTCAACCGTGTCTTCACCGTAAGGCATTGACGTTGAACCTAGAACTTCTAGCGCAACAGAGCTTAGTAGTTCTTCAGTTAGGTCCATCAGATCTTTGTAGTCTGCGTACGCCATGTAGAATTCCATCATAGTGAATTCTGGGTTGTGACGTGGAGAAAGACCTTCGTTACGGAAGTTACGGTTGATTTCGAATACGCGATCAAAACCACCAACAACTAGACGCTTCAGGTATAGCTCTGGCGCAATACGTAGGTACATTGGCATGTCTAGTGCGTTGTGGTGCGTGATGAATGGACGCGCACTCGCACCGCCAGGGATAACGTGCATCATTGGCGTTTCAACTTCCATGAACTGCTTAGAGATCATGAAGTTACGAATTGCAGACATCACTTTAGAACGTACCACGAATGCATTACGAGAATCTTCATTCACGATAAGGTCAACATAACGCTGACGGTAACGCATTTCTTGGTCAGTTAGACCGTGGAATTTCTCTGGAAGTGGACGTAGTGCTTTGGTCAGCAACTCGTACTCTTCCATGTTTACGTATAGGTCGCCTTTGCCAGATTTGTGCAGCGCACCTTTTACACCGATGATGTCACCGATATCAAGACCTTGGTATTTGTCTTTCAGTACTTTTTGTACATCTTTGTCCGCGTAAGCCTGGATACGACCAGAAGTCTCTTGGATAACTAGGAATGGTCCACGTTTGGCCATAACACGACCCGCAATAGCAACAACGTGGTTAAGTGCTTCTAGCTCTTCCTTACTCTTTTCACCGAACTCTTTTTGAAGGTCGCCAGCTAGGCTGTCACGACGGAAGTCGTTTGGGTGGCCATTTGCTTTGCAGCTCTTTCGGATTTGATCCAATTTTGCGCGGCGTTCAGCAATGAGCTTATTCTCTTCTTGTGCAGAGGCTTCTTGTACAGTTTCGTTTTGAACAGCATCAGTCATTTTCGATGTATCCTGTTTAGTCGGTGAAAAGCTTAAAGGCCTGATTTCAGGCTAGCTTCAATAAATTTGTCCAGATCACCGTCAAGAACCGCTTGAGTATTACGGTTTTCGACGCCCGTACGGAGGTCTTTAATGCGTGAATCATCCAATACGTAAGAACGGATCTGGCTACCCCAGCCAATGTCAGACTTAGCGTCTTCATTAGCTTGTTTTTCCGCATTTTGCTTTTGCAACTCAAGTTCAAACAGCTTAGCGCGAAGCTGCTTCATCGCTTGATCTTTGTTTTTGTGTTGAGAACGGTCGTTCTGACACTGAACCACGGTATTCGTTGGTACGTGGGTAATACGTACCGCAGATTCGGTGGTGTTTACGTGCTGACCACCCGCACCAGACGCACGATACACGTCAATACGGAGATCGGCAGGGTTAATGTCGATGTCGATGTTTTCATCAATCTCTGGGTAAACAAACGCAGAAGCAAAAGAAGTGTGACGACGACCGCCTGAGTCAAACGGAGACTTACGCACTAAACGGTGAACACCCGTTTCGGTACGCAACCAACCATAAGCATAATCACCGATAATACGTACGGTGACCGACTTAAGGCCAGCAACATCCCCTTCGGATACTTCGATCACTTCGGTTTTGAAGCCTTTCGCTTCAGCCCAACGAAGATACATGCGAAGCATCATGCTCGTCCAGTCTTGCGCTTCTGTACCGCCAGAACCTGCTTGCAGGTCAATATAGCAATCTGAAGAATCGTGTGCACCAGAGAACATGCGACGGAACTCTAAGCCCGCAAGCTTCTCTTCTAAGGCTTCAAGTTCTGGACCGATTTCATCAAAGGTCTCTTGATCTTCAGCTTCAATGGCCAGCTCAAGTAAACCTTCAACGTCATCCACACCTTGATCAAGTTGATCAATGGTTTCAACAACCGCTTCTAATGACGCACGCTCACGACCGAGAGCTTGCGCTCGATCAGGTTCGTTCCAAACGTCCGGTTGTTCGAGTTCTGCGTTAACTTCTTCTAGACGCTCTTTCTTAGCGTCATAGTCAAAGATACCCCCTCAGGACATTTGTGCGCTCAGACACGTCCTGTAGACGGTTTTTAATGGGATTGATTTCAAACATGTTGGCTCAACATTTTAGAGTAGAATTTAACCGAGGAATTCTACTCAAAAATGTGACAGAGATACAGGAAAAATTGGGAAGAAATTTGCCGATTCCTGAAGAGAAAAAAGGAGCGAGATTCGTTCTCACTCCTTTAATGGCGGTTATCGCGCTTCGATGTGTTCAATCATCAATTGCAACGATTGATTGTTGCGAAACTCATTGATATCCAGTTTGTAGGCAAGGCGAACCGTTTTCACCGAGGCATCGGGCCAGCGACGTAAATCGACGTTGAAAGCGATCCCGTCAATCATGATGTTGGTTGGATGGCCTTTGAATAAAGGCTCAAGCATCAATTTTAAATGTTTTTCTCCGACCAATTTCTGGTGCAGCACTTTAAATTCACCATCAAAAATAGGCTCTGGAAATGCCTGCCCCCAAGGCCCCGCAGATCGCAGCAGCTCCGCAGTATGCATGGAAAACTCTTCAGGCTTGAGTTCGCCATCAGAAAGCACAATGCCTTTCAGCGCGGCTTCATCTAATTCGCGTTTCACCAGTTGATCAAACAATTGACTAAACCGTTCAAAATCGCACTCTTTGATGGTCAAGCCCGCCGCCATGGCGTGACCACCAAATTTGAGGATCAAACCGGGGTTTTGTGTATCAATCAAGTCCAGTGCATCGCGCATGTGTAGGCCAGGAATAGAGCGACAAGATCCTTTGATATACCCATCGCCTCCATCGGCAAATGCGATCACCGGACGATGATATTTCTCTTTAATTCTCGACGCTAGAATGCCAATCACACCCTGATGCCAATCGCGCTGGAAAAGGGCCAAACCATAAGGTAACTCGCTGTTTTCGCCAAACTGCAGGCGCTCACAAAACGCCATGGCCTCTTGCTTCATGCCCTCTTCAATTTCTTTACGAGTTTGATTGAGCCCGTCCAGTTCATGTGCCATACGACGCGCTGCGTGGATGTTGTTGCACATCAGCAATTCAACCCCAAACGACATGTCATCCAGACGTCCTGCGGCATTGATGCGCGGGCCCAGTGCAAAACCGAAATCTGCCGCAACCAAACGACGAGCATCACGCTTGGCCACTTCAATCAACGCTTGAATACCCGGACGTGCTTTCCCTGCGCGAATGCGCTGCAGGCCTTGGTGCACCAAAATGCGGTTGTTTTCATCCAGCGGCACAACATCCGCAACGGTGCCTAAGGCCACCAAATCCACCAGCTCCATCAGCTTCGGCTCTGCCATACCTTGCTCGGCAAACCAACCGCATTTACGCATGTGGACACACAAGGCCATCATCAGATAAAAAGCCACGCCAACCCCAGCCAGGGCTTTGGAAGGAAAGGCGCAGGTCTGTAAGTTTGGATTGACCATCGCATCTACCTCAGGCAACACTTGCCCGGGCAAATGGTGATCGGTCACCAACACTTTTAAGCCATGCTCTTTGGCATAACGTACCCCTTCGATGGAGGAGACGCCGTTATCCACGGTCATGATCACTTCAGCACCCAAGGCGATGGCCTGCTCGACCACTTCAGGACTCAAACCATAGCCATCTTCAAAGCGGTTTGGCACTAAGTAGTCGACATTGTTACTACCAAGCATGCGCAGGGCAAGGACCGAGAGTGCCGAGCTGGTCGCGCCATCGGCATCAAAATCCCCGACCACAATAATTCGCTTCTGCTCACGTATAGCCTCAAAAAGCAGCGCAACGGCAAGTTCAATTCCGTGCAGTTTTTGGTATGAATGCAACCCTTTGACGGCGGTTTCCAATTGGCTTGTGTCTTGAATACCACGGTTGAGATAGATGCGTTTGAGGATATCCGGCACACTGTCGGGCAAGAGGGAAAGATCGGGTTCTGGTCGTCGTTGTATTTCTATCATTAATTGAATAGAGCCTACGGGTCAGACGCGCAGGCTCTGCTCCTTGAAGGTTTATTGTTGCTGTAAGCGCTCTAGCAGTTTTTCTGGTGGCAAGTAACCAGCAACCAGTTCACCATTTGGTAAGAAAATCGCAGGCGTGCCGGTAATTCCGAGTTGCTGACCAAGTTGGTAATGCTGAGCAACGGTCTGCTTACACTGCTGCAAATCATTTTTCGCTGGGGCAAATTTGCGGTTCACTTTAGCATCATGCATCGCTTCTTGCGGATTAGCGGCACACCAGATGCCCGCCATTTGTTCTGCCACTGGGCCCGTGCCACCTTGGCGTGGGTATGCCATGTAACGCACTGTGATGCCTAAGTCATTGTAGCCCTGCATCTGGCTGTGTAGACGAACGCAGTAACCACAAGTAATGTCGGTAAACACCGTCACCACGTATTTTTCATCTTTGGCTTTGTACTCGATCGCACTGTCAGCAAATTCGGCTATTTTCTTCGCGTTGAGCGGTGCTTGACGTTCGGCAACCACGTCCTTGTATTGACCATTTTCGTCAATGGAATACAAGGTTCCAGCAATAAAGTGGCTGCCGTCGTTAGACGCAAACAACACTCCTCCACTGGTTTGAATTTCGACTAAACCCGCCACATCCGAAGGTTGAATATCCATGATGTTCAGGCCCAACTTTGAAAAACGAGCTTTGAGAGCCTCACTATCAAAATGCGTGTTCGCCACCACTTGTGCAGTTGGCTGAGCGGTTTCGACCGCTTGGCTTTCTTCAGCACCGCAGGCCGTCACAAAGAGAGGAAGAGTTAAAAGAGTTAATCGGCGTAATACGCTCATTAAAATCACCTTGTCGTTATTCCGCGTTAAGCACGCGGATGATGTTGGCTATGAATCTGTTTTAGTCGTTCTGTTGCCACGTGAGTATAAATTTGCGTGGTCGATAAGTCACTATGACCAAGCAGCATCTGTACGACCCTTAGATCGGCACCATAGTTCAATAAATGGGTGGCGAAAGCGTGCCTCAAAACGTGTGGTGACAGATGATCAGTATCGATACCTGCAATCACCGCATAGAACTTGATGCGATGCCAAAACGTCTGTCTGGTCATCTGTCTGGCACGTTTACTTGGAAACACCACATCCGAAGAGGTTTCACCTAATAATGCCGGACGACCCTGTTTGATAAAGGTTTCGATCCAGTCGATAGCATTTTCCCCCATGGGCACTAAGCGCTCTTTACCACCTTTACCGGTTACCCGCACCACACCTTGGCGCAAGCTGATGTTTTCCATGGTTAAACTCACCAACTCGGTAACACGTAAGCCCGTGGCATACAGTAGCTCAAGCATGGCTTTGTCACGCAGCTCCACCGGATCATTGGGATCGGGCGCATCCAATAGTGCATCGACCTGCTCTTCACTGATGTCTTTTGGCAAACGTTGCGGCAATTTAGGGCTGACCAACAGGGCACTAGGATCATCAGCTCGTACTTTTTCTCGATGGAGATATTGAAACAGACGACGAATCGCTGACAACATCCGCGCTCTTGAAGTCTGCTTGTAGTCTTGATCCACCAAATAGCTTTGGTATTGCTGAAGCCCAGACAGGCTGATGAAATCGAGTCGATAATGATTCGCTTCCATCCACTGCAATAACTTCATCAGATCGTTGCGGTAAGAGGACAACGTATTCTCTGCGAGGCCTCGCTCCATCCACATCGCATCGAGAAATTGCTCTACGTAGCCAAAATCTTGCATATTAACCGATGCCGTTTGTTGCATGGACACACCTTAAATCACTGTAAATCAACAGTGCTGAGAGTAAGACAGCCACAGATTTAATGCTATAAAAAATCCATACAGACGCGATATTCGCTGCAATCCTCCGCAGAATCGAGGTAGAATTCGCCATCGCATGGCAAAACAGTACTGATAACGCAGATGAAAATCGGACTTTTTTACGGCTCAACCACCTGTTACACCGAAATGGCGGCAGAAAAAATGCGCGCAATTTTGGGGGATGAATTGGTTGAGATTCATAATGTCAAAGAGTGCGACCTCGCACAAATGGCAGACTATGACCTGCTGCTTCTTGGCATTTCCACTTGGGATTTTGGCGAAATTCAAGAAGATTGGGCCGCAATTTGGCACGATCTCGCCTCCTCGCCTGTGCAAGGTAAAACCATCGCACTGTTCGGTCTTGGTGACCAAGAA
Source organism: Vibrio sp. 03_296 (assembly GCF_002265885.1). Taxonomy (NCBI): domain Bacteria; kingdom Pseudomonadati; phylum Pseudomonadota; class Gammaproteobacteria; order Vibrionales; family Vibrionaceae; genus Vibrio; species Vibrio sp. 03_296. Next base: position 74,824 of record NZ_NPKW01000014.1, on the reverse strand, counting down.
GGTTATGGTGAATGGTATCTCGACGCGATGGGATTGCTGCACGATGAGCTTAAAGCGGTAGGTGCGGAGTTTATTGGTTATTGGCCAAATCAAGGCTACCAATTTGAAGCCTCTAAAGCTCTCACTGAAGATGGCAGCCACTTTGTTGGCTTGGCGCTCGATGAAGATTCCCAATACGACTTGAGTGACGAGCGCATCGCCACTTGGATTGAGCAAGTTTTAACGGAATTTCACGATAAGCTGTAACGCTTAAGGCGAATTTTCCAAACCTCGCCGGTTTGTGAATCAGCCGTTAGCAAAAAGCCCGTCACATTGGACGGGCTTTTTATTGTCTTGCGTTTTCGCAAAGTGCTGCGATTAAGCGGCTTCTTTTGCCAGTTCTTGGCGAACAGAACGGCTGACAAAGAACATACACACAATTGCCGTCATGGTTGGCAACAACCACGCCATGCCTACTTCAAATAGTGGCAGTACTTTGAATGGCGATACATCCACACCCGCTACTTTTGCCGCATCAATCAGGGCAAACAACAGTGAAACAAGGATAACCACGCGGTACGCCATTTGTGGGTTTGGTAGTTTCTTACGCACGAAAGTCAGTGCAACCAGCGCAATGGCCACTGGGTATAGTGCAAACAGGACCGGTACAGACAGCGCGATAAGCTGTGCAAGACCCACATTCGCCACCACAGCACAAGCAACACCATTGATCACAACCCACGCTTTGTATGAAAGCGGAGTCAGTGAACTGAAGTAATCCGAACACGCTGAGATCAGACCAATCGCAGTGGTTAAACAGGCAAGCAGTACAATTACAGACAACACAATTTGACCATAAGGACCAAACAGCGCTTGAACGTATAGACTAAGAACCACGCCACCGTTGTCTGCACCAGAAGCCACCGCCGCGCTCGTTGCGCCAAGGTAGAACAATGAGATGTAAACAAATGCCAGACCGGCCGCCGCAATGAAACCTGCGTAAATCAGGTATTTAGTCGTTGCAGAACGCTCCGTAATACCGCGGCTGCGTAGCGCATCAACGATCAGCATACCAAACATCAGTGAGCCAAACGTATCCATGGTGTTGTAACCTTCAAGGAAACCTTTGGTGAGTGGCTGTGTTAGGTATTCACCTTGTGCAGCAAGCATTTCGCCTTGGGGATCAATAAATACCGCAAGCGCCAAAATAATCAGGCCAACAAAGAGCACTGGCGTTAATACTTTACCGATGACGTCAATCAACTTACCTTGCGACCAAGAGAAGAACATCGCCACCGCAAAGAAAAGGATCGAGAAAATAGTCAAATGTGACTGAAGCGCGTCAGCAAAGAAAGGCTTCACCGCCATTTCGTAGGCCACTAGGCCAGTACGTGGCGCAGCAAAAGCAGGGCCGATGATGATAAAAATCAATACCGCCATCAGTGTTGCTGCTTGCTTAGGAAGATCTTTGGTTAGGTGATCCCAAGTTCCACCTGCAACGGCAATAGCAATAATGGTAATCAAAGGAAGACCTACTGCCGTCACAAGGAAGCCTGACATCGCAGGGAACAGATGCTCACCCGCAAGTTGACCTGCTAGAGGAGGGAAAATAATGTTGCCCGCTCCCAAGAAAAACGCAAACAGCATAAAGCCGACTGCGATAATATCGGTTAGTTTTAAAGTCTGATTCACAGATAACCCTTAGAATAGTTCTGAATGATGTTGTGTATGCATTCGCCGCTCTGTCGACCGACGATTGTGCTAATTTTAGGGGCGCATAATGACGAAATGACCACCAATTGGCAACCTTTAAGCCCGAAAACACTATATTAATTTATATAAGTGACAATATCACAGTGAATGTGACTGAGATCTAATTTGTATTTAGACAGATAACCTACACAATGCCGCATCAAAGCGATAACAGACAGAGAAATAATTCAAACAAATCCTTAACAATGGTTTTTCTATCTAGAAATAGGAAAAATGAAGAGATAAACATGAAGAGTGGCACATTAAAAACTAAAGGGTTCAAATTTAAACAGTTTTCAATCGCCAGCAGTAACTCTGGTATGCCCGTCAGTACTGATGGCGTCTTGCTCGGTGCTTGGGCCAACTTCCACCACTGCCAAAACCTACTCGATATTGGTACAGGGACAGGATTACTTAGCTTGATGTGCGCTCAGCGATACGCACATCTTTCGATCACTGCGGTCGATATTGACGCGCATGCCGTGGAAGCCGCACAAGAAAACTTCAGCCACAGCCCTTGGCACTCACGACTTCAGTTGCAACACGGTGATGTACTCAAGCTCGATTTTACGCATCGTTTTGATGGCATTATTTGTAACCCGCCTTACTTTAATAACGGGGAACAATCCCAAGCGACGCAGCGCGCTACCGCCAGACACACCGATACTCTTGCCCACGATGCGCTGTTATTGCGCTGCAGAGAATTACTCACCCCGAATGGCAAAGCCAACTTTGTGTTGCCACTGACCGAGGGAGAACAATTTCTGCAACTCGCTCAACAGCAAGGTTGGCATCTACATCGGCTATGTCATGTAAAACCTAGCCCGAATAAGCCTGTTCATCGCTTACTGTTTGAACTCGGTTTATCCACGGCAATAACGAGTGAGGAACATCTCACGATCAACGATGGATCGACCTACAGCGCAGCCTTTGTCAAACTGTGCCAGGATTTTTATCTCAAGATGTAGAAATAACGTGTGATCAAAATCACCGAACACTCTATAATATTCGCCCTTTTAAACTATTGCTGCCCATTGAACTTTGTATCACTAGGGCATTGCTTGTGGAGAACACACTGTGATCAGAACCTTTGCCGATCTTGATCTTGACCCAAACTTGCTGGCTGCCATCGAAGAGATGGGCTACGAGCGTCCAACTCAAATTCAGGCAGAAGCAATTCCACAAGCCCTAGAAGGCCGTGATATTCTTGCTTCCGCTCCGACAGGAACAGGAAAAACCGCCGCATTTGTCTTGCCTGCGCTGCAATATTTGCAAGATTTTCCACGCCGTAAACCTGGACCTGCACGCGTTCTTATCCTAACGCCAACCCGTGAACTGGCGATGCAAGTGGCTGACCAAGCGCGTGCGCTTGCCAAAAATACCAGTTTGAACATTTTCACCATCACAGGTGGTGTTCAATACCAAGAACATGCGGATATCCTTGCAACCACACAAGATATCGTAGTGGCGACTCCGGGCCGCTTGATGGAATACATCCAAGCAGAACGCTTTGACTGCCGCGCGATCGAATGGCTGATCCTCGATGAAGCAGATCGCATGCTTGACATGGGCTTTGCTCCAACGGTTGATCGTCTATCCAATGAGTGTCGTTGGCGCAAACAGACCATGCTCTTCTCTGCTACGCTAGAAGGCAAGGGAGTGGAAGGCTTTACGGCGGATCTGCTGAACGATCCTGCGGACATTGATGCGGAACCATCACGTCGCGAGCGTAAAAAAATCACCCAGTGGTATTACCGTGCAGATAGCATGGAGCACAAACTCGCGCTACTGAAAGACATCATCAACAATCAAGCCGAGCGCACAATTGTGTTCCTCAAAACACGTGAGCGTTTAGCGGATCTGCGTGCTCACCTCGAAAGCGAACAAGTCAACTGCGCTTGGATCCAAGGTGAAATGCCGCAAGATCGTCGTAACAACGCGATTGCTCGCTTTCGCGATGGCAGTGTGAATGTGCTGCTTGCAACCGATGTCGCAGCTCGTGGTATTGATCTACCTGACGTGTCTCACGTTGTTAACTTCGACATGCCACGCAGTGCCGATGTTTACCTTCACCGCATTGGTCGTACAGCGCGCGCAGGTAAGAAAGGCAACGCAATCTCTATCGTAGAAGCACACGACCAACCAATGATGGATCGCGTCGCTCGCTACGTGAAAGAGGACATTAAAGAGCGCTTTATCAAAGAGCTTCGCCCTCAACACAAGAAGCCGGTGTTTAAGAAGAAAAAGAAAAAAGACGATAAAAAAACGTCCATGAAAAAGAAAAGCACCAAAAAGAAAAAGTAATGATTCGATAACGCAAAAGGGTTGGCACTGTGCCAACCCTTTCTGTTTTCAGACCTTAGTGGAAGCCAAATCTCAGTGTTGCTCTTCGCGCTTAAAGACCAAGTCTGTTGGTGTCGATTCTTCTTCAACAAAGTAGTAGCCCGCGACATCAAACTTAGTTAAGTCCGCAACGCTTTCAATGCGATTTTCAATAATGTAACGCGCCATCATGCCGCGCGCTTTCTTCGCGTAGAAGCTGATCACCTTGTATTGACCATTCTTACCATCTTTGAAGATTGGTGTGATCACTTGCGCGTCCAAGTTCTTTGGCTTCACCGCTTTGAAGTATTCGTTCGATGCAAGGTTGATCAGCACGTTGTCGCCCTGAGCTGCAATCGCTTCATTCAGCTTATCGGTAATCACATTACCCCAGAACTGGTAAAGGTTAGTTCCCTTGTCATTCGCCAGCTTGGTGCCCATCTCAAGACGGTATGGCTGCATCAGATCCAGTGGCTTTAATAGCCCATAAAGGCCAGATAGCATGCGCAAATGTTTTTGCGCGTAATCAAAATCGTCGTCGTTGAGCGTTTCCGCTTCAAGCCCTGTGTATACGTCACCTTTGAACGCAAGAATCGCTTGGCGCGCGTTATCTGGGGTGAACTCTTCGCTCCACTCTTGGAAGCGACCCACATTGAGATCGGCGATTTTATCACTCACTTTCATCAACGAAGCCACATCCGCAGGCGTCAACTGGCGGCAAACCTCAATCAACTGTTTAGAGTAATCCACGAGCTCTGGCTGAGTGAACTTGTGGGTCACGAGTGGTGATTCGTAGTCGAGCGTTTTAGCTGGTGAAACAACGATAAGCATGACGATTCTTTCCCTTATTTTCTTTTTGACTAGGGTACAAAAAAAGCCGCGCATTGTCTGCACGGCTTTTCGAATCACAGTGATAGAAATTCTCGATTTCTACCTTAGTCTTTCTTGTTGTTGTCCCAAATGCCTTCTTCCAACTGTGATTTCAACTCTGGGAAATCATCTGGGTTAAAGGTTGGCAACTTACCCGCTTGTAACTGACGGTTGTAGTCTTTTGCCAGTTTGATCACGATGCCAGATAGCAGCAGGATCGCAACTAAGTTCACAATCGCCATCATACCCATTGAAACATCCGCCAATGCCCATACCACTGGAAGTGGAGCAATCGCACCAAAGCCAACAAGGCCAAGCACGACCAAACGGAAAACATTCAAGCCAGCTTTGTGGTTGTGTTCTAAGAAAACTAAGTTGGTTTCTGCATAAGAGTAGTTAGCGATGATCGAAGTGAATGCGAAGAAGAAAATCGCTACCGCCACAAAAATGCCCCCCCAACTGCCCACTTGCGAGCTCAACGCTAGCTGAGTCAACTCAATGCCAGTGATCTCACCATGCGGCACGTACTCACCCGACATCAAAATAATCGCGACGGTCGCTGAACAGATCACAATGGTGTCCATGAAAACGCCCAGCATTTGCACGTAACCTTGAGAAGCTGGGTGTGGTGGATATGGCGTCGCTGATGCCGCAGCGTTTGGCGCGGAACCCATACCGGCTTCGTTGGAGAACAGGCCACGCTTGATACCATTAATCATCGCTTGTGCAATCGCGTAACCCAAACCGCCTGCAGCCGCTTCTTGTAAGCCAAAAGCGCTCTTGAAGATCAGCATGAGTACGTCAGGCAGTTTCTCCAAGTTCGAGAACATCACAAACAGCGCTAAAGCAAGGTATGCCAATGCCATCACTGGAACGATAAGCTCAGCAGTACGCGCGATACGCTTGATACCACCAAAGATAATCACACCAGACAACACTACAATAACAACGCCTACGTAGGCATTTTCCCAACCAAAAGCATTTTGCATTGCGTTAGCAATCGAGTTGGCTTGCACCGCGTTAAACACCAGACCAAAAGCAATGATAAGGAAGATGGAGAACAGCACACCCATCCAACGCATACCAAGGCCTTTTTCCATGTAGTAAGCAGGGCCACCACGATAGTTGCCATCGTCATCTTTGGTTTTGTAGAGCTGAGCTAGCGTACTTTCAGCAAATGATGTCGCCATACCCAGCATGGCGATGAGCCACATCCAGAAAATCGCACCAGGGCCACCAGCGGTCAGCGCAACAGCCACACCGGCCATGTTACCAGTGCCAACACGCGCAGCAAGGCTGGTACAAAGCGCTTGAAAGGAGGAGATACCAGCGTTGTCCGATTTACGGCTGTTTTTTAGAACAGAAAACATGTGGCCGAAATGGCGGAACTGAATGAAGCCGAGTCGAACCGTGAAATAAATTCCCACACCGACAAGCAAATAAACAAGAATGGAACCCCAAAGCAGGTCATTCATTAGATTGATCAAGTCTGTCATAGTTACCTCAAATTGAGTTTGCGCCAGTCTGTGCTTCCGAGCCATCCACCAGATTGCTTAACCAAGTGTCAAATTAGCTTGGTGAACTATTATTTTCTTTCTGCAATCTAGAATCGTAAATGTCGCTTCATGCATCCGTTTTACGTACTAGCGTTTTTTGACGGGCGGATAATGCAGCCTAGCCACGCAAAAATCAATATGAAACTGCATACTCAATTTTTGTATTTTTCACTATTTTTATACCATTTATTAACATACAAACCAGAATCAAGAATCAAAAGCAGTTACATAAACCAAACAATTCCATTACAACAAAATGTATCGAAATATTTTGTTTTTCATTTCACGTCAATTCTCTGTTAAACCAAGAGTGACAAGGCTTTTACTCTTTCCCCACGCCCCCTCGCTCACTTACCGGTTGTGGATGAGAAATTCACATGCACCTTTTCGAATCCTTACCCTCCTCTCTTTGACTTCGTACTGTATAAACACACACATTGTTAACATTAAAATTCTTTTCATTTAATCGTTTTCGTGAGATCGATCGCTCATTTTTTAAGCTTTTGTTGCAAGCAAAATGTGATGGTGTGTTCAGTTTTAATCGAAATCTTCATCATACCGACACAAATGCGAAATCTATCATGGTTATGCTCGAAGAAACTGTGGTACTTAGTGACTGCACAAGCGCTGGTGATTTATGTGAGGTGGCTTATGGATGGCTTTGAACTAGATGACTTACTGGATTTTGAAACAACAAGCACAACGAAAACGCGCTCTAAACCAGTAAAAAGGAAATGGCGTGAAATTGAGGCGATGCTTGACCGACGTAACTTACTCAAAGAGCTGCGTGATATGGACATGTGTCACGACTACTCACTGGAAGATATTAAGCTTTAACCACATTAACGAACAAAAAATAGCACTCTTACTCAACGAAAAAGGCACCTCTCACAGGTGCCTTTGTTTATTTTGGACTAGATCATCTCTTTTTCACTTCGTTGCACGCGCTCTGCCAGTTGTCGGTAATGATCGGCAATGGTTTCACCAAAGACGGGATCGTCTTCATTAACCAGCCATTGCGATTCCACTTGTTGCCAATCTTTCGTCGTAAAAGACTCGGCGATCAGTGGCAGAATCAAGCGCTCTTCAATATCCAGATGTTGGCGTTGTGATGAGATAAACGCCTCTAACTGCTCAATGAACATGGCTTGTGGCACCACGGCATCATTCAAAATCATATGCACCACCTCAGCAAAGGCCGCGGTTTTCTTCGCTAGTTCTTTGTGTTCTAGCTCCAAGTTTTCAATGGTTCTCTGCGCGCCGTAATGCTCTAAGTAATGGCGATAAAGGATGTCTTCTTTCGGATGATGCACCTTTTCCGCATGATCAGATAAATAGCTGACAATCTCGGCGACCAAACTGTAGTTAATAGGCTGCTCATTTTTGAGCAACTCCACTTTGTGGCGCAGTATAGCAAGCATGCGCACAATGTATCCGTGTTCGCGTCTTATCCGTTCAATCATCATAGCGTTTCTCCTTAACACCTCATTTGTTGTAAGTGTATAAGATAGAACGCCATTCGGCTTAGATTTCGCTCAAAAAACCATCGCTTTCTGCGAAATTACATTCAAATGTGCTTAGAGCGACAAAGGGAGTTGCCAGTCTATTGCTTGCTTTCCTTGATCAAGTAAATGTTGATTCGCTTGTGAGAAATGCTTACAACCCAAAAAGCCGCGGTGAGCAGAAAGAGGGGATGGGTGTGGCGCACTGAGAACCACATGCTTATTGCGATCAATAAAGCGGCCTTTTTTCTGGGCGTGCGATCCCCACAATAGGAATACCACACCTTGTTGGTGCTGGTTGAGCGCCTCAATCACTTTGTCAGTGAATGTCTCCCATCCTAATGAAGCATGCGAATGCGCTTTGCCCTGCTCCACAGTAAGCACCGTATTGAGTAGCAACACGCCTTGTTTAGCCCAAGCTTCAAGGTAGCCATGCGCCGGAGTCTGAAAGCCTTGGATATCCTGCGCCAATTCTTTGTACATGTTCACCAAAGAAGGAGGCGTCTTGATACCCGGTAATACTGAAAAACACAAACCATGAGCTTGGTTGGGGCCATGGTAAGGATCCTGTCCTAAGATCACCACTTTGACATCTTGGAACTCGGTATAACGAAAGGCATTGAAGACATCCTTTGCTGGAGGGTAAATCACTTTGCCAGCTTGTCGCTCTGCTTCAACAAAGTTGAGTGTCTGTTGAAAATAGCTTTGCTCTTTTTCCGCACCAATTACATCGTGCCAAGTGAGTTGCTGTGTCATGGGGAGAATCCTATTGAAAACCATCAGGCGGTTATTCTATGTCAGGTCACTCCCCTAACCAAATTCATCACGGGCTATTGGGGTTTTTCGTGACTTTGTGGGCTTTTTTGTGGCGTTCTTGCATGCCCCTGCCCGGTAATATGACGGTTCGGTATTGGCCGTCTTGCGACAGAACGAACAACGTAAGTGGAATGGAACATCATGGTTGTAAACATAGTGGCATCCTCCTGTGACAAACTCGATAAACACTATTGTTCTTGTTTGCTATGAAAGAAAGATGCCAATCTGATGACAAAAATCGCTAAGCGATTGAAGAGAGATGATATTTTCTCAACTGCTCAATTTCTTGCGGCCAAAGTTCAGGCTCAATAGTTTCTAAAATCAATGGGATAGAATCAAAACGGCTGTCTTTTGCAATGTATTCAAAACAGTCCCAGCCAATTTCACCTTTCCCTAGGGCATGGTGCCTATCCACCTTACTGGCTAATTTTACTTTTGAATCATTAATATGCATTGCACGTAAATAGTGCATCCCGACCACACGTTCAAACTCAGCGAAAGTCGCCTCACACGCCTCAGGAGTTCGCAGATCATAGCCTGCGGCAAAGGTGTGGCAAGTATCCAGACAAACCCCAACTCGACGCTTATCTTCAACCTGCTCAATGATTTCTGCAAGGTGCTCAAAGCGCCAACCTAAGTTGGAACCTTGCCCTGCCGTGTTCTCTATCACCGCCACCACATCAGGTACCGCTTGATGCGCTAAGTTGATCGATTCTGCGATTAAAGACAAACACGCTTTTTCTGAGATCTTCTCTAAATGGCTGCCAGGGTGGAAATTGAGTAAGTTCAACCCTAGTTGCTGGCATCGCTCCATTTCATCAATAAACGCGAGGCGAGACTTTTCCAGCTTCTCCGCTTCTGGCGCACCTAAATTAATCAGATAAGAATCATGGGGAAGAATTTGCTGTGGAGAAAAACCCAACAACGCACAATTGGCTTTGAACGCTGCGATAGTTTTCTCTTCTAATGGCTTGGCGACCCACTGGCGTTGATTCTTAGTGAACAAAGCAAACGCGTTTGCTCCAATCTCACGCGCCCTCAGAGGTGCATTATCAACCCCTCCCGCCGCTGAAACATGCGCGCCAATAAATTTGTTACCAAAACGGTTTTTGCTGTTTGTCATTTAATCACTTAACACTTTCAAGATAAGGGGCTAATTACAACCATTTAGCTTAGTTCAGTCAAATTTCCAATTAGATTTGTAGTAAATTTACAACAAAATTAACACTTAACTATTTTTGATGATATCAAATAAATCGTAATCTACAGTTTTTAAAAGGTTTATTGATTTAACTCAATAAAATAACCTTCACAAAATTAATGTTTTTAGTTGTTTTTTGACCTAAATCAATACTAATATAATGGATATTAGCTATATAATACTCAGCTCGACAAAATTCGAAAATTAACACCAATAATCACCACGTAAGTGGACTAGGAGATAGTGATGATCCAAGGTATCCAAATTACTAAAGCAGCAAACGACGACCTACTAAACTCAATCTGGCTTCTAGATAGCGAGAAAAATGAAGCTCGCTGTGTAGCAGCAGTTTCTGGCTACGAAGCCGATCAAATCGTTGCAATTAACGAGCTAGGTGAGTTTGAAAGCCGTGAAGTGGCTATCGAAGCTGCTCCACGCATTGAAGGTGGTCAACATCTGTAATATTGGAAAGCCTAACTACTAAAAAGTATGACTAACCCACGTCAAAGCTAGTTACAACAAGGTCTTTGATAGTCATAAAGAGAAAATTAGCTCATATTTTTTATTAGTCATGTTTTTTAAGAAGTCAGCGCTTAGAGCCAAGCTTTAAGTCATAAAAATTAAATCAAATATTAGAAGGTAATCCATATGATCCAAGGTATCCAAATCACTAAAGCGGCTAACGATTCTCTACTTAACTCTAATATTGGAAAGCCTAACTACTAAAAAGTATGACTAACCTACGTCAAAGCTAGTTACAACAAGGTCTTTGATAGTCATAAAGAGAAAATTAGCTCATATTTTTTATTAGTCATGTTTTTTAAGAAGTCAGCGCTTAGAGCCAAGCTTTAAGTCATAAAAATTAAATCAAATATTAGAAGGTAATCCATATGATCCAAGGTATCCAAATCACTAAAGCGGCTAACGATTCTCTACTTAACTCAATCTGGCTGCTAGACACTGAAAAGAACGAAGCTCGTTGTGTTGCAGCAACTTCTGGCTACGAAGCTGACCAAGTTGTAGCGGCATCTGAATTAGGTGAATACGAGTCTCGTGAAGTTGCAATTGAGACCGCTCCTAAGATTGAAGGTGGCCAACATTTGAACGTGAACGTTCTCAAGCGTGAGACTCTAGAAGACGCAGTTGCAAATCCAGAGAAGTACCCTCAGCTTACAATTCGTGTATCTGGTTACGCTGTTCGCTTCAATTCTCTAACTCCAGAGCAACAACGTGACGTTATCGCACGTACTTTCACTGAGTCTCTATAAGAGCTAAGTGAAATGATAAAGGCGCTTCATAAAGCGCCTTTTTTGTTCCTATACTTTGAGAACGTGGTTATTCCCCCGAGGATTCAAGACTAGCCTTATTGGAGTGCCAATTACTTCTCGAAGCTAAGTAGACTCGACTTACTTACGCCTATATTCATTGATATTCGTTACATCTCCGTTCAAAGATGAGTCATCAAGCAACTTGATTACCTCCTCTCTATCATCAATCGGTATTTTAAAGAACAAAGCTGTTACAGTTTGATGGTACTCAGACTGATATTCTTTTAGAGTCTTTTTTGCTTGCTCTGCATCCTTTCTATCACGGGTGCTCTCGGCTTTTAGTTTTCTATTTGAAACTTCCAGTTTATCAACCTTTTCAGTCAAGCTCGCTACATCATCTGCACTATGGTTGTTGTTAGAACTAGCCCCCTCTATCACTTTCACTATATCAGGGTGATGACGGAGAGCACCAACAGATAGTCCCGCTTCCTTTTCGACATTTGACTTGTTTAGTTTTACAACAGCTTTCTTTCTCAAGTCTTTATGCGTGTAGGTTTGCTCTTTAATTCTAGAGATTGCATCGAGCAGTGCTTTACGAGAAGCATCCTTATTACGTGCCATACTTACCTCTATATGTTTTGTACTGGGATCAACTGAACAACATCATCAGGTATCTCAAAGGCTTCAAATGGGAAGTGTAAATCAGACATAATTTTTTCTGCTGAGCGTATATCCATCACAAACTTCGAAGCTGAGCTACCATTTAGCTCCCCTGATGCCTGCAAAGTTAATAGATTTCTCATTGCTGTCATTCGTATAGATTCCGCTTCACTTGCATCTTCAATAATATCCCAGCCACAATCAGTACATTCTGAAAGATCAATAGCTGCTCTCATTGCGCACTGCCTCTTTGTACAGTACATCCCTTTTCCAATTGCATGGACATGTACCTTGCCAGTTCTTATTTCCTCTTTCCAAAATCTAAACGAAAGTTTTCTGTTATTGATTCCTTCTTCAAAAAAGTTGGCATTCTCAATAACTTCCTTCAAAAGATTTTTACCGAAGCCTCCTGCCAAGCGCTCTTTGTTTGCTAACTTGTTATAGGTGCGAGACATTACTTTAGCTGAGCGCACCTCTCTCTCTTCTTTAATTTCACCAAAAATCTTCTTCAATGAGTGCGCATTTCTTGCGTACCAACGTGTCATCGCGATAGATATATGACCTAATTGCTGCTTTAGCTGCGGGAAATCCATTAACTCCAGGCCAATCAGGTAGTACGCAAAACTTCTTCGACATTGGTGGTTTGTATAAGGAAAGCTATCACCAACTTCAGGAAGTCTGCTATGTTCTGGATTAGATGCCCTGAGGGCGTCTAAATCATGAGAGTTCAAAACAAATGTATCTTTATATACACGCTTTATGGTCTCCTTAATTGTTTGCCCTAATCCGACCTTTTCAATGGGTCTTGGGTGATACACTTCTGTTAAGGCAGCAAAGAAGATACTGTTGGAACCTTCCTTAAAGCGCTTACGATAAGGTCGATGGATAGCGTTGAGAACATGAAAAGCCCGAAAGCCTGTCCGATTTGTTATAAAGACGTCATCAGAGGTCTGTGAATCTAGAGTCAACTTTTCCTGCTTTGTCGTAAGCGCATAAATGGTATTTATTCCTATTTTTATATGATCCTGAGCACCATATACGGGAGAAATTCCATAAAGCTCACCAATTCTCATACCACTTAACGCCATAACTAGAAATGCTGCATTGGCATGAAGATTACGAATATAATCTAAAAATTCAGATCTATTTGAAATGCTCTTAGATCCAATTTTTACCACAAAGTCACTCCAGATATCTCTAGCCTTACTTCCATTCCAGTTTGCGCCAGTACAGCTTACCCAAACATTTTCCCACAATGGTTCTTGATGATAATCAACGATTGGAATTCCTTTACTATCAAATACCTCATAGATTTTTTTAGCTTTATTCTTATATACGATAGCGCTTTCCAATGACAACTCACCACTTCTAACTTTGCACATTATTTCAGATTTTATGGAATCCGAATGAGTCAAAAAAACTTCGACTGCATTCTCAAGCTCTAATCTATTTTTGTATGCTTCATTAATTTCAGAAATAGCACCATTAACCATTTCAAAGTAAATTCTAAATGGGATGGCAAAGTGTTGATCAGGCTTCGCCAATGGCAAGCTAAAATGTTTCGGCTCCAACGATTTATTTATCTCGATCTGGATAGGTAATTGCTCTTGGCACTGAACTAACCTATTAATCGCAGATAAAACTTTATTACCCTTATCGTTAATTTTCAGACCGTTCTCTTGAAGTTTAAATATGGCATCTTCATCGATATCAGAAAAGCTAGTAATTCCAATTTCTGTAGCGTGTTTGGCTATCACTGTGAGCTTACTAACCGTATCAACAATAGATAAATATGAGTATTTACCATATTCTGTCAGTAGCTCCACAGCAGCAAAGCACTTGATTTCATTACGTATATTTCTTGGTAAAATATAACCATCAAAGCCTTTCTTTGTTGAATGGTTGAATAGCAGGCGATTTTTTTGATAGCCGTCACCAATCTGGCTTAGTTCCCATACATTTTGCTCAAACAGCACAGGAAATTCAGAATCATTAATTACAGCAAGTGATTCCAACTCATCCCAATTTCCACGTTCAATTGCTGGCAAAAGCACATCCTCGACATGGTTGGTATCGATATCTTCAACAAACTCTTCAAAGCTAACTTTTGCACCACTCGCTGTTTTAATCGTTTTCATAGTGTTCCCCAGTCAGTCTATGCATACAAAAAATAGCGACCATTCGCCTCAAGTAAAGCCTCTGCTTCTTTCAGAACATTTTCTGATATGTTTTGAGATACGATTTCTTCAAATGCCTCAATTCGCTTTTCCAACTCCTCATTTTCAGGATGAAGATCAGCAGTATCAATTAGTGACTCTATAAATGACAAAAGTTTATAGACCTGATTAGGTTCATCGACCAGTTTGGCATTGAGGCACTCATGGCATTTATCAAATTGGTAGCAATGGAGTTTTGATGAATCATCTATGACTCCCATTTTTTTTGCTGCTGCCTGAGCTAGCTTATCCTCTTGACCTTCGAACTCTGGCTTACCATCACAACATGTGCCATTGGGATTACTAGGCTTGCCTCTTTTCTTGTATTCGTCAAAAGAGAGCACTTCAACCTTCCAAGTATCCCTAACCTTTTGCTTTGCCTCTTCAAGCTCCACACCTTTAATAACCAGCTCAATTACATCTAATGCTTGTGCAATAATCTCATTATTTAGCCCCTGATGACCGTTGGCATAATGTTCTTCGAACACTTTTTTAGAGTTCTGGAGGACAGTCATAGCTGTGAGTTCAGAACCATGTCGATACTCGTTATCCGCTACGGTTTTGCGGAATCGTGTAGAATTTAACGTGCAAAAGAAATGGCTAGGTGTAAGCCCTATCCTCGATAGAAAAGGAGCAGTAACGGGGTACGAGTTAAAGAAGCTAGTTTCACCGCTCCGTCCTTGTGGAAATAGATAAGACGCACCCTTGGTAGGCTCAATATTATACTTCGAGTCATCAATACTTGATTTTGAAGTGTACTGATTGCCCTTTTTACGTTTTCTAAACAGAGGGTTTCTTGCTGTTGCCCAGTCTTCTATTTTCTGAACAACTGGTAAAAATACCTCATCAAGGTAAAAGGTAATCACAGCGTTCTGAGCATCTTCTGATTCTGAGCTTATCAATGCTGAGGTACATGTCACTGTGATCTTCCCATTCTCATCAGGTGCTGAATAAAACAGTGGCAACTGAGCATGTCTTAATGATTGAGCCGTGAAGCATTGCATGAACGCAACTGAAAGACGAAGCATCAATGAAGTATGTTGATTACTGGTAGGCTGGTAATACTCTTTAGACTTTGAAATACGCCGAACACTCTCATCATCAACAACCCTTTTTACCTGCTCAACATAACTGTGCTCACAAAGCGAATTAATGCTCTCCGCCAACCTTTCCGCTAACCCGACACGCTTATCCGCAAATAGCTCTAACTTTCGTGGAACGTTATCATTTTTAAAGTCAGTTTTAAGTTCTATAGGCAAACCTTCATTATCTAGCTGATATAGCAACAAGCCGTGCTCATCAGGGTTAAAAGTAGATGATAGCTTCAGCAGCATGTTCAGAAATGCAGCCCCTGTACGTTTATCTACTCGTGCAGAGACTTCCTCTAATTCAGATTCGCCAATAACCCCTGTAACTTCCTTCGCAGCTCGACCTTTAAAGCCTTTAATAATGGCGTATTTTGAAACTTTTCCTTCGGATTTTTCCTTTATGAATTCAATTGGTCTTCGAACAGATGTAACTACAGAGTCATTGAAGGCCGTATAGTGGCAAAAGAGGTGATAGCCAATTTCCATTGAAAAATTAAATGCTTGATTTAGAGTCATTCCTTCTAGGAACAGTAATTCCACATCAAGAGTTTGTTTTTTCGAGCTTAGTGCCGCCTGAGCTAGGCTATAGGCGATGCCTTTTGAGTCATCTGAAAAACGCCCCGCCTCTTGTTCTGCAATTAAGATAGGTGCAAGCAAGAAAAACTTGTCATGTAAACGTCTAAGCACAATGTCATGCTCAACCTTACTGTAATTTTCAAGTGCCTTTTTGTTTTTACCTGTAACAGAGAAATCTTTTGAGCCTTTTTCCCACTCAAAAACATCTAAGCCCACTTGAGAGAACAAATTTTTAATCACTCTCTTCCTATTAGCAGCAGATTTCTCGGCAACACCTAGAATCTGTTTGTCGTCGTACATGTAATAGTGTGCATACTGTCGTTCTGCGCACTCTACCAACCGCCACATGTAACCCTTTGCGCCAAAATATGACGTCCATGACTCCTTGCTAAATACCGCCAATTGCTGCTTATCAGCATTATTAATGAATGAACGTAAATATATAAACAACTGCCGAGCGTAGCTAACTCTATCTAACTCAAAGTAACTTTTTATACACTGCTTCAGCTTATCGATCACAGTCAACCTTGTGCCGCACTCAACCTTAGGCTGCTTAACATCAGCAAATAGATGGTCTAAACATGCAAGGTCAATTTTCGTACTGACGCCTTGTCTTGTGAAAGTAATGACATCATTGTCGTATGGAGATTTTTTTCTATTCTCAAGGTCAGAGACGTATAAATCCGAAATGTTACTTTTCGCCATGAGCAGCCTCTTGTGCTTCCTGATTCCTTCTCAATGCAGCTTCCCTGCTGAGCTTTAGGTCTTTTAAAAAATCGATATAAACCATAGTGTCTGTTGATTCGCTGTGTCCCATAAGACTTTTCAGCTCGCTGAAAAAGAAGTCCAATGGCAAGTCAGAATCTCTCACTTTTTGCAGTAGAAAGTCTGTTGCAAAAGTTGCTCGTAAATCATGAAACTTGTAGTACCAAGTTGTGTGAACAAGTCGAATTCCAGCTCTCAGATCTGACCAAATTCCTTGTATAGTATTTGGGCTAATTGAACCTAGAAGGGTGTTCTTGCTGAGAAATAAGCGAGGCTCAAACTGGCTTCCCTCAGACAGCGTGCTTAACGAGTCAACTATACTTTGTCTACCTTCTGAAATCTTATAGTCATAGAGTGCTGTCATTAGAGAAGCTGGAATTTTAGTAACTCTTGAAAGGTCATTCTTAGTTTGGACACCATTTGATGTCTTTAGCGCTAGTTCGCACTCGACCTCGCCTAACGATGGTTGATAGATTGCTCCTTCATTCAATGAGGCAACTTCTTCAACTCGAAGCCCTCCCTTGTAAGCCAGCTCAATCATTAGTCGGTTACGTACTGGAAACTCAGCTCGATGAATATAACTATCGAGCACCTCTAATTCATGCTCTGGCAATGGTTTCAGCTTCTTATGAGGTGGGATTTTTGCAGAGCGAGGGAACTTATTCATGACGCTACTTGTTTGAACCAAAATCTCATGGTTTCTTTTTGTGTGACTCAACATATCGACGTTCTGTTTTGATTTACGAGGTATTCGCTTCAATGTGAATTCAAACGGTCTTACTTTATCAGACCAAACTAGTACACCTTCTCGGTTCATCCATTTGTAAAAATCGATAACAAATCTCATGTACGTTTTCGCTGTAGACAAGGCGAGATTTAGTCCTTCATCATGCTCACCAATTACACACCGAACAAGAAAATCAGCAAATTCATGCCCGACACCGTCGGAAGGGTCTGCGAAGATATCTCTGTAAGATTTACCTGTTAATTCGAGCCACCGAGTAAACATCAACAGTGCTTGAGCACGAGTCCCAATAGACTGGGTTTTTCGAGCGCAGATTGTCAGATAAAGGTTTTGCGGGTATACCAATTTACCTTCTACGGTGACTATCTGAAGAAGCTCTTTTTCTTTAACTTTGGAGCGTGATGGGGCATAAGGCTCTATCTCACCATCATCATTAACTCTAACCTTTAGCTCTGGGTATAAGTCACATTTCAGAGTAGTAAGAACATAAGCATCATTTCCTCTAGTTCCACGAACAACTTTTTCACTAGTCACGATCGCACTATTAGTCATAAAAACCCACAAGACAAATCAACAAAACAATATATAACATAGAGTTATAGAAAAGATTTAGCAAGTTAAATCAAAAAAACAGAGAGTACATGTTATTTAGGCAAAGGAATGCATTTCCAAATGCAAACTACGTAAAAATCATCAGGTCTACATCTCATTTGAAGAGGCTCTTTCTAGATGGGGGGTAATTTCAAAAATTCCGATGCGCACAATCGTCGCGACAACGGGCGAACCTAGAGAATACTCTACAGAGTTCGGTGGCATTGAATTTATCCATGTCGAACACTCTCTCGAAAACACGCTGGATACGGGTATCCACTAAGATTGGCTAAAAGCTTTGGTGCTATGAAGATCTCAAAAGAATCGATAGGAACATGCATCTTATTGTTCGATAAGAGTTGTATCCACCTACTGTCGGTTGACATCGATTACCTTTGCATATGCAGCACTTAAATATTCATTCAATATCATAAATTTAGTATTATTGGTGACGTTGAATTGACTTCTTTTAGCTCAGTGGGGATAGGGAATGCTGTGCAGCACTCAAAGAATGGGGATCAGGTTTTGTCTTAATGACAACGGTACTTTAGTTGACGCTAAAAATAGCCTCATTTTATCAGCCAATTGCCGTGTATGTGGCAATGCTGTTAGTCGTAAGGAAACCTTCCAGCTATTTCAACACTCAGATAATCAGTGTGATTACTTAGTCTTATCTGAAGTATGCGAGCGTTTAAGTAACCTGATCTCCGAGCAAAAAAGATTAGCGCTACCTATTGATTACTCCTGCACGAATAGCATTAGCGTCGAAATAGTTCACTGCTCCTTGTTAGTAGATAGCAACACGCGCCCTCTTATCGAGCTAACACTAACCGATAATCAAACCATTTACCTAACCATTGCCTTAGAAGATTCTGAAACAGATAAGCAGCAAATTTTAGAGCTTCGACAGCGTTTTGAAAGTGTCATAGAAGTAAATCTCAGTGGTTTAACTGTACCATCAAGTGATTTCACTTCTTACCTAAGAGACTCCTTGTTAAACAACCAGTTTCACAGATTCTGTAAATGGCTTGCATTCAACCCGCTTTACCCTTTAACAAGAAATATTGCATCCATTGAGGCTGATTCTATTCTACACGCACGACAAATAGCCTTTGATGAACTGAGTAAGGTTGAAGAGAGAATTAAAACCTCGAATAGCACTCTAGAACAAATTGGTAGAGATACCATCACCGCTCAAGATAACTTACATCGCTTTCAAAGCCAGAAGCATAAGTATAATTTAAGTCGGAATATTGAGTCACTAAAAGGTGAAGAACGTAATCTTTTAGCAGAGATATCCAAACTTAAACAGCAACGAAGTGAACTGTTGAGTGACTCCACCACGGCAAGCTTAAATTACCAGTTAAATGAATTGCGCAGTTCCTATGCATCAGGCAAACAACACCTAGAACAACAAAAACGAGAAAAAAACAGGCTAACAACTCAAATTGACAGATTGGAGCAACAAAAAGAATCAATTCAAGAGGAAATCCAAAATGCCAAATGGTTAAGAAGCATTCTGGCAAGATTCGATTGCACTTTTGGCAACATAGAGGACGAACTCAACAAAATCGTGCAAATCTCTGAGTCATATGTTGACTATGAGAACAAAGCTAGATTAGCTCAGAACAAACTTACCTCATTGGAAGAAGATCTTGAAAGAAAACGGAAAGAACTAGATGAAGAAAAGAAAGGTGTTGAGTTCTACAAAAAAGAAAAATTTCGCATGTTCAAAGAAAATCAACAACTTAAAACTCTTGTGAAAAATGGGAACGTGTAATGAATGCAAATTTTAAGAAACGCCTCATCACACATATTTATGATCCTCAAACTCACGATATTATTTTGGTTTCAGATCAGCTTGATGGAATTGAACAAGGTGAGTTTTTCAGAAAAAGAAGCCTTATTGAAGATGGACTGAGGACTTATCTATGCTCTGTTTGCTATCAACCTGTAGTATTGCGTTCTAATCAACCTCGGACAATTGATCACTATAAACACAAGCGCATCAATGTTGAATGCCCCCTGCAAGAGAAAGATTCGACTCTTAAAAAAGAGCAAATTTTAGCCATGAAGTTTAATGGTCAAAAAGAGGGGAAAGCTCATAGAGAGTCAAAAGATTTCATCTATCAGGCTATCAAGAAAGATAGATTATCAAGATTTTCACAATGTGAAGTGGAAGCTACTTTTCGAGATTCATCCGACGATCCTAACCAAATAATGTGTAAAGAGTGGCGTATACCCGATGTATCGGCACTTTATGACGATATGGGGCAAACGAAGCGAGTTGTTTTTGAATTGCAAATGAGCACCACTTTTATAAGCGTTATAGCGGCGCGTGAACTCTTTTATCAGCGTAATAACACTTTCGTTATTTGGATTTTACTTGATTTCGATGGTAAGCGTTTCACCGACTTGGATATTGCATACAGAAATCGAGTCAATGTTTTTGTGTTAAGCCGAGAAGCAAAAGAAAAAACTTTAGAATCTGGAGAATTGTGGATCGATGTTCATTGGCGAGAGCCATATATCGAAGCAGGTGAACTAAACTACGAATGGAAAAACGAGCTTGTGCCTTTTTCAAGGCTAATCTTTCACGATTACTACTTAAAAGCGTATTACAAAGATGTCGAGATGATAGAAGGGGAACTCAAGTCTCAGTTAACTTTAACCAAGAGGAAAGACAACCCTAATGTTTGTTCTCACTGTAAAATGCCTACCGATACGTTAGTTTTAGATGGTCAAAAAAGATGCAGCATATGCTTAACGAGCAAATCAAAAAGCACTACATACTGATGGTGCATTCGATTTGGATACGGCTTTTACTGCTTGTAAATATGACTCATAAAACACTAATCATTTATGAAGCTGGTAAGCCCTTCAAAACAAATCCTATTGACCTGTAAGTGTAGGTATCAAAAATTAGCCCGCTATGCTTCGCCAAGGCGGGCTTTTTTAGGACGGTGAGGATTACCCTTGAAAGCTCATCATCAAGCATGATGCCGATACTCGTACCTCATCACCACGACGAAAGCGGTTATAGGTAAACATACCTATGATTCAGTGCGGCTGAATCATATACCATATGTGATGACGGAGCTATGCTCTTATAAATAGCCTTGGCTAAATCATCAACTTCATTTGATATGATTTGCAGTGCTTCTAGCTTACTTTCTTCATTGAATACTTTTCTACTGCCATCAGGCACCAAAATCCGATCTCGAAGCGTTTCTGATGAAACTAGCAATGATAAGTGCGCTCTAAGTCTTTCGACTAATGCTAGTGACATATACGGTGGGCAACTTAATTGACCGTCCATGTCATATGCTAAAGCCGTAAGGTCATAGCTTGACAATTTCTTCGCTTTTCGTTTTTTATAATCAGGCATATCAGCTACTAAGTTCTTCATTAGCCTTGTAACTTTCTTTAAGTTACCCGAGTAGATGGAGTCCTTATCATTAACTTTCTTGATGTGCATAAATGGTTTATTGCCAACTAATTCATGATTAGCTTTATGATAAATTTGCACTTCTTTATCATGCTTCAACCCACTACGTTGATAGTCATGAGTGTGATACCAACATGCAGGAACTATATCGACTTTCCTTTTGAGGCTTCCACCACTCAAAGCAATAGACTTATTCCCCGAACAATCAACTGTCGCCTCATAATATCGCGAGGTTAACTTTTGCTCAGATGTTAGCCTTAGCTCTCTAATGATATCTTTCATTGGTCGTTGGTCTGAGGCGGCGCATGAAGAACCATCTAATTTTGGTGTTTGAACCAAAACTATATCTTCTTTCAAGATCAGCATATCTACATCAGAATGCCCCTGAATATGTATATCTAGGGCAACCGAACCTTGGATTTCTTTCGTAGCTCGGATGCCAGCATTACCAAGCATCGATATCAATGTATCAGCAACTCGATCTCCCTCTTGTATTGAAATGCGAGTTGAATCACTATCAACAGCAGCCATTGCACCAACTGTATATTTAATCGCAGCACTTTCAGATAATCTTTCATAACTCTCTTGAGTGCGTAAATCTCGGGGATCATATTGAGAAAGGCTATTCTCAAGCAATACACGCTCTCTTGTCCCCTGTCTTCGATCCTTTAAACTTTTAAGTCTATTGTCAAAATTGATCATATTAATCTTTACTCAGCGCCATTTTACCAAAAGTTCTTCTACCATTGCTGTTGAAATATGCAGCAGATCCAACCTTTAACTCTTTATCTAGCAAAATCTCGCAATATCCTTTATGAGAATTTAACTCATGATACTGATCTACATTTGGATTATTACTGTAGCTATAGCTCAACAACCAACCACCACGAGTACCATTAGCTTTTGCTAAAGTAGCTGTATAGCTCTCACTTGCACTTTGACTGGTTTTCAAGCAAACAACCATTTTTTCCCAAGTTTGCTCTATATCTATTTCAGCGTCCCATTCGAATTTAGCATTTCCATCTTCATCTAAGGTCGTCCCTTTAACTTTCCATACTCCATTCAAATCAGGAATTTGAAACAGTGGTATTTTCCAAGCAAATTTGTTGAACAGCCAATGCAAAGCGAAGTAAATAAGACCTGTTGTTATAGCTACGCTCGTAACGGCTTGAAAGCCTGTCAATTGATATATGTAGCTAATAAGGCTAGAAATTGCCCCCGTTAAAACAATTGAACTTACCCCCAACCATCTACCAATGGTTGCACGGTTATGACCAAAAACAGCGTAGTCGTGCATATCCTGTCCTTTTAGAAATCATCTCTTTTATATGAGAGCTAATGTATAAAGATCAAGGGGGCAAAGCAGCTAATTTTGATTAATATGACTCTAATCTCATTACCTTATAATAAGTCATAAAAAAATAACTTTTACCTCCAAACATTACACGTCATAATTTAACCCCAACATTACACCTAAACGTGAACGTTCTAAAACGTGAAACGCTAGAAGATGCGGTTGCGCACCCAGAGAAATACCCACAGCTAACTATTCGTGTATCGGGTTATGCCGTGCGTTTCAACTCACTAACACCTGAACAACAACGTGACGTCATTGCTCGTACGTTTACTGAATCTCTATAATATAGAGACCTAAACAATAAAAAACGGCGCTCATCGAGCGCCGTTTTTCTATTCTTGCGTTTGTTTTCTAAAGAAAACAATAGGGTGGAGGCCAAGCTCCACCTGTGAGATTGATGCATGCTTATTGCACGCGACGCAATACTTCTTTCAGAGCAGTAAAATCCGCATCCAACTCTTCTGAGAGCAGTTCCATCACCGCATGTTTTGCCAGTGGTGCTGGCAAATCGATGTCAGTGCCAAGAATGTCATCGACCACTTCCTTAAACTTCGCCGGATGTGCGGTACAGAGGAACAAGCCTGTTTCACCTTCTTGTAGCTGCTGATCCAGCACACGGTAGGCAATCGCACCATGTGGTTCACACAGGTAACCGAGTGAATAGAGATCTTTTACCGATTGCGCACTTTGCTCATCAGACACAGCACCTTTGCCCAGAGTTTCCAAACCCCACTCTTTCACACGACACAACTCTTCAATTCTTGGCCAGTTGTTAGGCTGACTCACGTCCATTGCATTTGAAGTCGTCGCGACAGTCGGTTTTGGATCCCACTTACCCGTTTCTAAGTAGCGAGGCACGGTATCATTGGCGTTCGTTGCTGCGATAAAGCGCTTAATCGGTAAACCCAGAGCTTTAGCAAGCAAACCTGCAGTAAGGTTACCAAAGTTACCGCTTGGTACCGACACCACCAGATTCTCGCGCTCTTGCTTACTCATCTGTGCAGCAGCTTCAAAGTAGTAGCAGATTTGCGCCATCAAACGGCTAATGTTGATGGAGTTTGCGGAGTTGAGACCAATCTCTTCACGCAGCTCTGCATCATCAAACGCTTGCTTCACCAGCGCCTGACACGCATCAAAGTCACCATTAATCGCCACCGTGTGAATGTTTTTGCCTAATGTGCAGAACAGCTTTTCTTGCAATGGGCTGATTTTGCCTTTCGGATAAAGAATGACCACATTGATGTCTTCCATACCGTAAAAAGCGTGTGCAACCGCTGCTCCTGTATCACCCGATGTCGCTGTTAGAATAGTGATTTTTCCACCGTCAGAAACCGCAGCCAACGACTGAGCCATAAAGCGGCCACCGAAGTCTTTGAAGGCAAGTGTCGGTCCATGGAACAGTTCAAGAGCGTAGACACCCTCTTTCACTTGTTTAATCGGTGCTGGGAATTGGAATGCCGCATCCACCATTGAGTTAACTTTGTCTTCTGCTAGCTCATCACCAATCAACGCGGAAAGAATCGCAGTGCTGCGCGAGATAAAATCTTGCGCAAGCAATGCATCGATATCGTCAAATTTCGGTAATTCTGCTGGGAAAAATAGCCCCTGATTACGGCCTAACCCTTGGCGCACGGCTTGGCCAAAGGAAACTTGTTCGTCATTTTCTTTTATGTTGTAAAGCTTCATAGCTCACTTCCTGTCACAATTGAGCCCTTTTTGTCTAAACGACAAATGTGGACAAATCCTTCTTCATTTTGTACGTAATTTTGTTCTAACCAGCGTGCCACACGCTGTGCAACATCTTGGTCTTTGCAAATACTGAACAGTGTCGGCCCACTGCCAGAAATGCCCGTTGCCAATGCCCCCGCAGAAGCGGCATATTTACGCGCATCAGCAAAACCGGGAAGCAGTTTCTCACGATAAGGCTCTGCGATCACGTCTTTGATCATCTTCGCGGCAAGCTCAGGCTGCCCTGAGTGACAAGCGTGAATAAAGCCGGCCAAATGGCGGCCATGTGCGATCACATCTTGACGTCGGTATTGAGAAGGTAAAATCGCACGCGCTTCTGCCGTCGACACCTTAATGCCAGGGTAGGCCATCACCCAATACCAATCATCGAAGCACGGAACTTCTTGGCTAATAATGCCGAGCTCTTCGAGCATCAACTGCAAACCACCTAAATAGCATGGTGCAACGTTGTCATAGTGCACTCCACCGGAGATTTGGCCTTCCATTTCACCCATCAGTGCGAGCAATTCCATTTCATCCAGTGGGTTGGCATGGAACTGATTGAGGGCATCTAACGCGGCAACAATAGAACAAGCACTAGAGCCAAGCCCAGATCCAATCGGCATGTTCTTTTCTAATGTCATCTCAAGCGGTTTGAGCTCAAGGCCTTTTTTATCGAGTTCGCGGGCAAACACTCGCCAGCAATCATAAACAATGTTTTCTTTCGGATCGCTTGGCAGCTTTGCGACAAAACTACCCGCAGTCTTTAACGAAAACGGCTCATTCCCTGCTTTCACCATGACTCGGTCGCCGAGCAAAGTGCCATCAATGGGCGACACTGCCGCCCCTAATACATCAAAACCCACACTGACATTACCAATAGAAGCGGGAGCGTACACTACCACAGCCATATCGCTTGAACTCATCGATTAAACCCCTAATTTCCAGCCTAAAGTACGCATCACATCAGAGAAGACACCCGCTGCAGTCACCTCAGTGCCGGCACCATAACCTCTCAACACAAGAGGAATCGGTTGGTAGTAACGGCTGTAAAACGCTAAAGCATTTTCGCCATCTTTGATTTTGAACATTGGATCGTTTTCATCAACGGCAGCAATCGAAACTTTACATTTTCCGTCAATGATTTCGCCGACATAACGCAGCACCTTACCTTCTTCTGCCGCTTGCGCAGAAAGTTGCTTAAAGTACGCATCAGCTTCCGGTAGTCGCGCCATAAACTCATCGACACTACCTGAATCGTCAAAACTTGGTGGCAAGGCTTGATCCACTTCGACATCTTCCAGCTCTAATGCCATGCCCGCTTCACGCGCCAAGATCAGCAGTTTACGCGCCACATCCATTCCGGACAGGTCATCACGAGGATCTGGCTCTGTAAAGCCATTTTGTTTGGCGATATTGGTCGCCTCACTCAACGTCATGCCTTCATCCAACTTACCGAAGATAAAGGAAAGTGAACCAGAGAGAATGCCGCTGAATCGCTCCAGCTCATCACCCGCAGAGATAAGATTTTGCAAGTTTTCTATGACAGGCAAACCAGCACCAACCGTTGTTTCATACATCAACTTACGACGAGAGCTGCGTGCCACATCGCGTAGTTGGTGGTAATACGCCATACTCGCGGTATTGGCTTTCTTATTTGGCGTCACGACATGGAAACCAGCGGCTAAAAACTCTGCGTATTGGTTGGCAATCACGTCGCTAGAAGTACAATCGACGAGCACTGGGTTGATGATATGGTTACGCTGCACAGTGGCAATCAAACTGGCAAGGCTAAACGCTTCAGATGCATTGGCCATGCGGTCACGCCAATGCTCCAGAGGTAAGCCGTTGCTGTCTAACAACAGCCCTTTACTATTAGCCAAACCACACACTCGGATGACAATGCCTTTGTCTGCCAGTTTGGCTTGCTGACGCTGGATCTGATCCACCAACTCACCACCGACACCACCGACACCAACAACAAACACATCCAGGTAGTGTTTCGAGTTGAAGAGATTTTCATGACACGCTTTGATCGCTTGAGAGATCTTATCTTCTGGGATCACCGCTGAAATAGCGCGCTCTGACGAACCTTGAGCAATAGCGATGACATTGACACTCACTTCCGCAAGAGAAGCAAAGAATTGTGAAGCAACGCCTTTGGAAGTGCGCATACCATCACCCACCAGCGTGATGATAGAAACATTAGTCAGAAATTCGACGGGCTCCAATAGACCATCTTTCAGTTCTAACTCAAAAGCATCTGAGAGTGCCTGTTCGGCTAAAGGTCTGTCGGCAGCTTCAATACAGAAGCTGATACTGTACTCAGAAGAAGACTGAGTAATCAGAACGATTGACACGCCAGAAGCCGACATCGCACCAAATACTCGGCTCGCCATGCCTACCATGCCTTTCATGCCCGGTCCAGACACGTTCACCATCGTCAGATTATTGAGCGTAGTGATGCCTTTGATCGCTAGATTATCTTCGCCTGTATCTTGGCCAATCAGCGTGCCTGCACCTTGAGGGTTGAAGCTGTTCTTAATCAAACATGGGATATGAAATTGCGCGATTGGCGCAATGGTTTTTGGATGCAAAACGGATGCGCCAAAGTATGAAAGCTCCATAGCCTCTTGATAGCTTAAGGACTTCAATAAGCGAGCATCTTCGACTAAACGCGGGTCACAGTTGTACACCCCATCCACATCCGTCCAGATCTCACAACAATCCGCGCGCAGACATGCCGCCAACACGGCTGCTGAGTAATCGGAACCATTACGACCTAAAGTAACCAACTCACCATGCTTATTGCCTGCGGTAAAGCCAGGCATGATATGAACGTGCCCTTGAGGAAGAGGATTCAAACGGAAGTTTTGCGTAGATACATCGACATCCACCATCCCTTCTAGGTGATCACCATGGGCAAGCAAGTAGTCAACCGGATCAATAAGATTAACGAGATGACCTTTTGCTTCCAACACCGCCTTCATTAACTGGATGGAAACACGCTCACCTTTACTGATGATGCGAGCATTGACGTTATCAGGACACATCCCCAACAGGCCGATGCCATGAACAAATTGACGCAGTTGCGAAAGTGAATCCGCGACTTGCTTTAAATACGCATCGCCGTTGAGGTTAGGAAGCTGCTGTTTGATATCACTCAGCAGTTGTTTGAACGCACTGTCTAGCTCGTCGACTTGTCGTTCTGCTTCACCATTTTTCAGTGCAGATTCAATGACCGCGACCAATTTATTGGTTGTTTTCCCTGGCGCCGACAACACTACAGAAACTTCTTCCTGCTTGGCATTGTTAGCAACAATGTCCGCCGCTCTTAAAAAGCGGTCTGCATCGGCTAACGATGAGCCACCAAATTTTAATACTCGCATCCCTTCCTCCCGGATTATTTTTAATCTGTATAAAAAAAGCCTGTATCTTGTTGGATACAGGCCTTTTTTTGAAATTTGTTCTTTCGCTCAGCAGCCTGCCCCAACATGTGTGATGTCGGTAATAATAATGGTGGTGGTCATTACTAGTTGGCTGTTAAGAATCATAAAACGTTATCTATTGCTTTTGTGTGTTTGCTTGTATCTACGTTTACCGTAGTTTCGAGCGGTTCGTCAACAAAAAGTTACGTTTTTTTTATCGCGAGGGTTATGCATATGCGCACATTTTAAGATCGCGTTCTCATTTTCAGGTTCTTAAATCTCAGCATTTTGATCTTCTCAGCAAAATGGCTTTAGAAAACTCGCTAACCTAGATCTTCGACGGAAAATTTTTTCCCAACATGGGAGGAATTTTGTGCTTAACTTGAGAGTACAATAAAAAAATCCTCATAATAATCACAAGGAGTAGTGGTATGAAAAACTGGCCCATCTTGCTGCTTTTCTTTGTGTTTTCTCATGCATATGCCAACAATTTGCCTACTTTAAACCCGACAAACCCGACGAAAACGTCGCCCCACAAACTGTTTCTCACCAGTGAAAGTCAAACAGAAGAAAGTTTTGATGTCTGGAATATCGATGGAGGCTACGCCTATCAATTGTTTGATTCAGTGGACCTTTACGTGGGCGCTCGTGTCAATAATTCGCAAACAGCCAATCAGAGTGGCTTTTTAAGTGGCGTGAGTTACCAAATTAGCGATCGGGTGGTAGTGAAAAGTACCATTCGTTCTTTCAAAGTTCAGGAAGAAAGTGGCACTGAACATAATGGTAATTTTGCTGCTGAAGTGACAAGCCGAGTCAAAATTAGTGAACAACTGGATTTGCACGCCACTCTCGACCTGCAAGAGTGGCAACAAGGTATTGAGTTTGGTTTAGGTTTCCGCTTTTAGAATTGAAGCAACTCTTTGGAAATTAGAATTCCATTCCAATCGGCGTAGATATAATCCTTTGGCTGCACCATTTGGTTGTGCATGGTTAAGGTAACATTGACTTCACCAGCCCCTCGTTTTTCCGTTTTGAATGGTGAAGTGCCCAATGCTTTAATCCCCAGCTCCATTTGTGACATCTGGGCGACGTCGCGCACGGCACCAAACACAATCACCCCTTCCCAATCATTTTCAATCGCCAATATCGCTAATTGATCGCCAAGTAATGCTTTTTGGCAGGAACCATGCCCATCCACAACCAACACTTTGCCTTTACCATTTTCACTCAAAACATCTCGCACTTTCGAGTTGTCGTGATAACAGCGAACAGTCACAATCTCCCCGAAAAATGCGGCTTTCTGACCAAAATTCTGTAATGGCAGATTGAGTAAAGTGACTTTGTCTTCATGTTGATCACAGATATCCGGGGTAATGTCCTTCATATATCCTCCTTGAGAAAATTTTTGCCACATCACACATGCGGCTCGAATTCAAAATTTCTTATCTGATGCGCTGGTCAAACGGCCCCAGTGATTCTTTCCTTTCATCACTCAAGCAAGACACTAAAAAAAGCTCTCCTTGTTCAACAAAATAAATCGCGTTTTGTTGGAACTCTCTTGCTAAGTTTAGTGCGTAATTCAAATTTATCTCGACGGCAAAACTTTCTTCGCTCCAGCAGCACGCCTTATCGGCGACTAAAACTGAACAAAAGCGTAGCGTGTTAATCTTTGTTTTTAGCTTCTGATTACTTATGCAATTCTCTTTTTTTGACTGCAAAATGCTCGCAGGGTTCCATGCTGTAATAATGGCAAAACAATCGCTTTGCCATTCGTCATTAAAATGGAAAAAAGAGGCTGAATAGGCATGCCATAATGACGCATCTACAGTTGTTTCACCATTATTTATCATAAGTCTCCATCGATTAATAATTGTTACATTTCATCAATTGATATAAATCAACAAAGTGAATGGAATTAACATTTGTTCATTGTTAGCATGCTGTTAACATTATAGAATCCGCACAAAAGCCTTGGGATGATTACCTTTCCACACCAGACGAAAGGCGTCGAAAGGTAAACAGACCCAGTAGAATAATCCAGTAACAGTTGGATACTGTATACATTTGGCGAGAACCCACGGAAGGCAGATAACTTAAAGAAGTGTTTTTTTGATCACTTTGTTTTATTATCAAAAAATCATTACCTGTATGTTATGTTTTTGCCTAGAATTTATTCTATTCGTACAATTTTGTCACAAATTTAGGTACCGCCAATGCAAACCCCGCAGATTCTTATCGTCGAAGATGAGCAAGTAACTCGTAACACTCTTAAGAGTATTTTTGAAGCAGAGGGATATGCTGTATTTGAAGCCAGCAACGGTGATGAGATGCACCACATGCTGTCTGAAAATAGTATTAATCTGGTGATTATGGACATCAACCTGCCTGGTAAAAACGGCCTTCTTCTTGCCCGTGAACTCCGCGAGCAAGCCGATGTTGCTTTGATGTTCTTAACTGGTCGCGACAATGAAGTCGACAAGATTCTTGGCTTAGAAATCGGCGCAGATGATTACATCACTAAGCCATTTAACCCTCGCGAACTGACTATCCGTGCTCGTAACCTGCTAAGCCGCTCTATGAGCAGCAGTGTTATGCCGGAAGAAAAACGTTCGGTTGAGAAATACGAATTTAACGGTTGGGTGTTGGATATCAACAGCCGCTCACTCATCAGCCCATCGGGTGATGGTTACAAACTGCCACGTTCAGAGTTCCGTGCATTGCTGCACTTCTGTGAAAACCCAGGCAAGATCCAAACTCGTGCCGATCTTCTGAAGAAGATGACGGGACGTGAACTTAAGCCGCACGATCGTACCGTTGACGTGACCATTCGTCGCATCCGTAAGCACTTTGAATCGGTATCTGGCACACCAGAAATCATCGCAACCATTCACGGTGAAGGTTACCGTTTCTGTGGTGATTTAGAAGCGTAAGCTCACCGCATAAACAAAAAAAGGTTGGTGTTTACCAACCTTTTTTATTTTGTCATGTCCTATCCGTTTGGCTTAAAACACTTTATCGATCGTAATGTTGCGCTCAACTAACCATTCACGTTTACCGTGGTTATCGAGCTCCACCAGCAAATCAACATTCTTTTCTGGATCAAAATTCGCTTGCCATACAAAGGCAATTTCCCATTTATTCTCACTGTGCGTGCGCAATTCAAGCAAATCGCCATCAATTTTCCACTCTTGATCGCCTTGCTTAATCGTTAACTCACTCACTGTTAAGCTAGCTGGCAGATCACGATCCGATGAGAGATACAAAGCACCATGCAGGTTATCTTGTTGCGATTCACCTAGTGTCGGCATCTGGTTGATCCAAAGGTTACTGGCCAGTTCAATGCGAGTATCTGCAATGGTAATACGATTATCTTGCTGCCAACTCACGTTTGGCTCGGAGGTGCATCCTACCAACAGCAATAGTGGCAGCAGTGCAATTAATGGTTTTTTCATTTCTTCACCTCTGTTCTAACCAACTCTTCAATATCTGAATATCATTTTGATACTCATTCTTGATTTCTTCTACCCAGTCAGCGATATTTTCCCACCATGCGGGCATGTCTGGAGATTGTGCTTTTTGCGCAACGCTTTGAATTCGTTTCAACCCGATCGAACCCGCCGCTCCCTTGATTTTATGCGCTTCGGAAACAATCCCAGGCTGATCTTTTGCAATCATATTGGAATCGAGTATTTCAAGGTATTCAGGCATCATCTCTTCAAACATACGGATGCTATCGAGAACTGGCTGCGGTCCAACAATCTCTACGTAAGATTCAAGCATCACCAAATCCAAGATATGATTCTCTACGTGGCTGGTTGCGATCTCAACCACTTCAGCCTCTTCCATCTCGATCGTGTTGCTTTCTTGTTTGATGATCAGTTTTTCAATCACATCTTGAATTGCCTGTACCGAGAGTGGCTTGCTAATGGCTTCATTCATGCCATTGTCTAGATACTCGCGTTTATCTTTCAATACGTTGGCGGTGAGGGCAACCAGTGGAGGCAATTGGCTATAGTGTTTACGATAGTACGCCGCGACATCAAAACCCGTCATATCCGGCAGTTGGATGTCCAGTAACACCAAATCGTAACGGCTCGGGTCAAAGGATCGTATCGCCTCGTCCCCTGTCATCGCAACCGTCACTTTGTGGCCGAGACTTTCAAGTAGAGAGCGAGCAACGGTGACATTGAGTGCGATGTCTTCCACCATAAAGATACTGAGATGGAGTTGGGTTTTCGGTTTGTCCACCGTCGATGGTGCAGATTCAATCACAGGAACATGAATAGAAATAGTGAACGTACTACCAAAGCCTTCCTCACTACTGACCGTAATGTCGCCATCCATCATGTTGATCAACTGGCGTGAAACCGCCAAACCAATCCCCGTTCCAACAGCATGCAAGTTATCTTTACCTGATTTGACTTGGTAGTACATGGCAAAAATCTTATCCAGTTCCGCTTCTGGAATCCCGATCCCTGTATCTTCTACTTCAATAATGATGGTGGCAAAATCATCCTCAACTTCAGAACTCACCGTCATGACCACTCCGCCCTCTTTGGTAAACTTCATCGCATTGCTGATGAGATTCCAAATGACTTGGCGCAAGCGCGTGGCATCCACCTCGATGGCTTTAGGCAGTTCACTCAAACGTTCTAAATCAAATCGCAATCCTTTTTGTTCTGCCATAAGCGCCGAAATGCTTTCGATTTCTGCGACAAAGTCTTCAAAGTTAAGCGGAGCGGGTAACAGCTCCAATTTGCGGCGATCAAACTTGTCCATATCAATGATGTCATTGAATATATTACCTAAGGTGATCGCGCTAACATTGATGGTTTGCATGTACTTGCGCTGCTCATCGGTTAAGCGCGTATCCAATAGCATACGACTTAAACCAACAATGCCGTTAAGTGGGGTTCTAAGCTCATGACTGATGGTTGAAATGAAAGTGGTTTTGTCGCGGCTCGCTTTTTCCAATGATTCTTCATGGCGTTTACGTTCTGTAATGTCACGGCCAAAGCCAACTAATCCTAGGTGACGCCCATCTTTGCTGTAAAACGGCACTTTACGCAGCTCAAAGTAGTGTTTTCTACCATCTGGATATTCAAGCCACTGCTCGTAAGTCAAAGCGCGATTATTGGCAAAAACTTGCTGATCCGTATCGACTATTTGTTGAGCGACTTCCTTGCTGTAAACATCCCAAGGGCTTAAGCCGACCAATTGATGCTCTTTCTTGCCGGTCAACTCTTCCATCGCTCGGTTACAACCAGAGAACACCCCCTCGGCATTGCGGTAGTAAATCAAATCCGGAGAGGCATCAATAAAAGAGCGCAATAACGCGGTACGCTCCGCAAGTTCCACTTGGGTCCTTTCCCGTTGAAACACCTCGTTTTCGAGATCTTTCATTGCCTCTTCTCTGGCTTCTTCGGCGCGAATACGTTCTTCGATCTCTTGGTTCAATTGTTCGATGTTCTGTTGCAACTGCACATTAAGCTCTTGATCTCGTGAGCGCATATCTTTCAATTTAGAAACCAATTTTGAGAGACGCTGGCGTGACTCTTCCAGTTGATCCACCACCACTGACAAGAAATAGACCGCCCAAGGAGTAATGAGCAAACCAAAAAAGACTGAGCGAACAATATCGATATCAT
This sequence comes from Vibrio sp. 03_296, assembly GCF_002265885.1. Lineage (NCBI taxonomy): Bacteria > Pseudomonadati > Pseudomonadota > Gammaproteobacteria > Vibrionales > Vibrionaceae > Vibrio > Vibrio sp. 03_296. Next base: position 41,308 of record NZ_NPKW01000014.1, on the reverse strand, counting down.
CCACATTGCCTTTCAGCACCAAGGTAATGCCCACTTGGACCACCACAGCTAATGCAACCAACGCCAAGGCTAGCAACATCGAAAAACGCACAATCCCCAGCTTAACCAGTAGATCAACGTAATACTGGGCAAGGTTTTTCATCGGTTTCATTTAATGCTCCAAAAGATGAGAGGGCAGCCTGAACTAGTGAAGTCGTTGGCGACATTAGCATTCAATGCCGTGCAAACCTCGAACAGACCCTGTAATGAAAATGGCGATCGCGGCACGTTTCAACATCAAATTCACGCACTTAGTTTAGCTTGTTTACCCTTGAGGGTTAAGCTATTGAAATCACAACAAGCACAATCAATAGAAAATCAGTTGGCGTGAGGGGGATTGTCCTGTACCAAAGTGGACGGCGATTCGCCAGAAGAGAGAGAAATAGGATGAACACAAGTGCGATTCCGGCCATCTGACTTGGCTTGATAAAGCGCGCTATCCGCAAGCGCCACCCCCATATCAGGAACATCTTCAGGAGAGGGAATGTAAGAAACCAAACCAATACTAATGGTTACTCGCCCTGCAATCTTGGAGCCTTGATGGGCGATGTTGCTTTCGGCGATGTAAGTGTGGATCTTCTCTGCCACTTTCAAAGCCCCTTCTGCCGTAGTATTGGGCAACAACAGAGCAAATTCCTCTCCGCCATAGCGCGCGACACAATCAGATGAGCGGCTGACGACTTGACTAAAAACGGTCGCCACCTGGATCAGCGCCTCATCGCCTGCTTGATGGCCATAGCGATCATTGAACTCTTTGAAGAAATCAATATCGCAAAGCATGATGGTCAGCGGCAATTTTTCTCGAGCATGATGGAACCACAGAGTATTCAGCTGCTCATCAAAACGGCGACGGTTGGACACTTGAGTTAAGCTGTCCATAAAGCTTAGTTTTTCTAGCTCGAGGTTCGCGGCTTCCAATTTCTGCTCGGCGAGATAACGTTCCGAGATATCGCGTGCCATGATCAAGACGCCGTTGGTTCCCGAAGCGGGATCGCGAAACGGTGACTTAACCACGTCATACCAAGCGTATTCTCCATTACTGTCGAGCACTTTATCGATATAACGCAGCGACTTACCTTCATGCAACACCTGACTGTCCGTCACAGAGAGACGCTGGCACATCTCACCGGGAACCACATCTTGCAAACGCTTACCGATGAGATCATTCACGTCCGCGATGCCCAGCGCTCGCACGAATGGCTCGTTACACGCTTGATACACCAAATTCTCATTGAAGATACCGATCGAATCAGGGCTGGCTTCCAAAATGTTTTGTAAGATGGTATCTCGCTGTGCCAACGCCACCTCGGTATCTTTTCGGCGCTCCATCTCATCTCGTAGATTTTGCTGCATGGCATGCCACTCTGTCACATCATGGCTGATGCTAAGAGTACCAATTGGCTCACCCGCTTTGGTCATCAATAAACTTTGATTAACTTCCAACAAACAACTGCGCCCTTGCGGATCGGTCGTCCAGCGGCGTTCACTTTGACGGCCTTTCATCAGGCGACTTTCCGGCATAATCGCTTCATCTCTCCGCCCTTCCCAGAACAGTTCAAAAGCACGGTTGGTGGCCAGAATTTTGCCGTCATTGTCTTTCAGGCAGATCAGTTCGCTTAGCGAATCTAACGCTGATTGCGCCACTAAGAAGGCATCGAGATCGTCCATATGACGAGAGCGATTCGAAGGATTTAATTGGATATTCAGTAGCCAGCAATGCTGGCCACGGTAGTAAACTTTGCGGCCACTTAACGCCACGTCAAGATGCTCGTGTTCCGATGCTTGCCAGGCAAACGCAAGCTGACTGAACTGACGACCAGAGAGTGAGGTTAACGAGTTGGACAACTGTTCAATGGCAAACGTCGCCGGAAAAAGATACGTTCGGTTTAGCTGGCGAACACCAAGCTGCTGCATCGCTGCATTGTTTGCCAGTAGCACATGCTGCCCAGTGAGATCGACCAGTAAGACAGGGGACATCAAATCGAGAATCAGCGTATCAAGCTCTCGTTGATAACGAAGATGCAGCAGCCGAACCACAACATAGCCTAACACCGCCATTAAAATAATCGCGCCGTAATGTTCTGCGAGGTGTGCTATCCATGCAAACTGCTTGTCCATTCTCACTCTTAGATGAATTGTGTGTGCGGCGACTATACCAACTATTGAGGGTGAATTCCGCTTTTTAATTGCGGTTTAGTATAGACAAAAGAATGGCCAAGCGCACTGCCCTGTCCGCCATGCTGAGCAAGGTATTTACCAATTTCAGTCATGGCTAACCAGCGATTTTCACACCATAAAGGCGATAGCAATGTCGGACGACGAGCGGCTGAAGAGACTCGGTGGAAAATCACCTCTGGCGGTGTTCGGCGAATCATTTCGCAGGCAATCTCGACATATTGCTCTAATTCTGGTGCTTCCAACTTACCCGCACGCCAAGCTTTGGCCATGGTGCTGCCTTCGACAATATGCAAACCATGTAGTTTTATACCATCCGTACCGACCTCAATCACTTTTTCTAAGGTGGCAAAGTTATCGTCTGGAGACTCTTTTGGTAACCCAACGATCAAATGCGTACATACTTTGATGCCCAAGGCTCGAGCTCGCTGAGTGATCTCTGCGTAGCATTCAAAATCGTGTCCACGATTGATCCGCTTTAAGGTGTCATTGCTGGCCGTTTGCAGCCCCAACTCCAACCAAATTTCATAACCTTGCTGTACGTAATCCGAGAGCAGCTCTAACACCGAATCAGGCACACAATCTGGGCGAGTCCCTACGCAAAGACCGACAATATCCGCGGCTTTCAACGCTTCTTCATACATGTTTTTCAGCACCTGCACTTCAGCATAGGTACTGGTGTAGGCTTGAAAATAGGCTAAGTACTTTTTCGCGCGATGCACTTCTCCCGCTCGCTCGCTCAATTGCTCTCGAATACTTTTGACTTGAGCTTGCTCATCAGCGAACGATGCCACATTGCAGAAAGTACAGCCACCACGGCCAATCGTGCCATCACGATTTGGGCAGCTAAAGCCCCCATGAAGCGTCAATTTATGCACTTTTTCTCCATATCGACGCTGAAGATCCTGACCAATCGTATTCACTAGCTCATGTAATTGCATTGAAAACCACCAATTGAAAACCGCAATCAATCTCACTACGATTTCTGTAAATTAATTACATACCTGCAAGAAAAAACACAAAATTGTAGTGAATTCAAACGAAGCTTTTCATGGCAAAAATCAATAAACATGCATAAATAAAAGAAAAACGGGCCAATGTTGCATATTTGTTAAACGTAAAGTGCATTTTTAAACAAGAATTTTGCCTAGCTCTGGTTACTTTTCGTTGCATTCCTTAGTCACAAAATTGTAGGATACTTACACATAACCGTCATTTTTGTGAGCTTTATTACAAAATCAAATGCGGAATATGTCTGCGATAAGCCACTCCAACCTATATAAATCACTAAAAAGTGACCAATAAAACAGGCTTATCACCAAGGATTGTTTTTCCCACAAAATTTTTCCTGTGGGATACGGAAAGGACTCAAAATCAACCCCCTCTGGTTGATTGCGATTCAAAACTATAAAGGACAAGGGGCTCAACCCGAGAATGCGATCTTATCGTATTGGTGTTGCTGCGCCTTCTAGAACTGGAAGGAAGTATCTATGGTAGATAGAGAGCAAAGTTCGCAAGGGCTTTATACTCCTGAGCTAGAGCATGATGCCTGTGGTATCGGTTTTGTCGCTCATCTCAAAAACCGCAAATCCCATCAGGTTGTGACACAAGCTTTAGATATGCTAGCTCGCATGGAACACCGTGGTGGTCAAGGTTGCGATCCATGCAGTGGCGACGGTGCGGGTATTTTGCTGCAAAAGCCTCACGAATTTTTGTTAGAAGAAGCGGTCAAGCTTGGTATCAAGCTGCCTTCTTTTGAAAAATATGGTGTTGGTGTCGTTTTGTTCCCGAAAGACGAATACAAACGCGAACAATGCCGTGACATCCTAGAACGCAATGCCAAACGCCTTGATTTGGACATCATTGGCTATCGTGTCCTCCCAACCGACAATTCGATGATTGGCGCCGATCCGCTGAGCACAGAGCCTCAATTTGAGCATGTGTTTATTTCTGGCGGCCCAGGTACCTCACCTGAAGAACTTGAGCGCAAACTGTATGTGCTGCGTAACTACACCGTACGCGTTTGCCTTGAGAGCGTTTCGAATATCGGGGATGACTTCTACATCAACTCGATGTCATACAAAACCTTGGTCTATAAAGGTCAGCTAACCACTGAGCAAGTACCTCAGTATTTCCAAGACCTACAAAACCCGACCATGGTCACCGCACTGGCTCTTGTGCACTCTCGTTTCTCTACCAATACTTTCCCGAAATGGCGCTTGGCTCAACCTTTCCGTTACATTGCGCACAACGGTGAAATCAACACGGTTCGCGGCAACCTTAACTGGATGAAAGCACGCGAAGCGATCTTAGACTCTAAGCTCTTCACGCAAGCTGAGATCGACATGCTATTGCCGATCTGTCAGGAAGGTGCTTCTGACTCTGCCAACTTTGACATGGTGTTGGAACTGCTGGTGCTTTCAGGCCGCAGCCTACCGCACGCGCTAATGATGATGATTCCTGAAGCGTGGCAAGAAAACAAAACCATGGATCCAAAACGCCGTGCCTTCTATCAATACCATGCCAACATCATGGAACCGTGGGATGGCCCTGCGTCTGTTTGCTTTACCGATGGTGTGCAAGTCGGTGCAACATTAGACCGTAACGGTCTGCGCCCTTCACGCTATACCGTAACCAAAGACAACATGCTGATCATGGCGTCTGAATCTGGTGTTGTGGAAATCCCGCCAGAAAACGTGGAATACCGTGGCCGTTTGCAGCCAGGGCGTATCTTCGTTGCCGATCTCGAGCAAGGCCGCATCATTTCCGATGAAGAAGTGAAAGATTCGATTGCCAACGCTCAGCCGTATGAACAGTGGGTAACGGATAATCTACTAAGCCTCAAATCACTGCCAGATGCCGATAACGTCCACAGCCAACCGTCACCAGAGCGTCTACTGCATCGCCAGCAAGCGTTTGGCATCAGCGCAGAAGAAGTGAATGAGATCATTCTTCCGCTGGCACAAACCGGCTATGAACCCCTTGGTTCGATGGGTGCTGACTGGCCAGTTGCGATCCTATCGCATCAATCTCAGCATTTAGCTAACTACTTTAAGCAGTTGTTTGCTCAGGTGACTAACCCGCCGATCGACCCGATCCGCGAACGCATGGTGATGTCACTCAATACCTACATCGGTAAAGATCAGAACTTGCTGGCAGAATCACCGGTTCATTGCCGTAAAGTAGAACTTGAGTCTCCAGTGATCTCGAACGCTGAGCTCGAAAAACTGCGTGCTATCGACAACGAACACTTACAAGCAAAAACGTTAGACATCGTCTTCCAAGCCAACGAAGACGCTGGCAAACTGGAACGCGCACTCAAACGTATTTGTCAGTACGCGGAAGATGCCGTGATCGACGGTTACTCCATCATTCTATTGACTGACCGTGCCGTAAACTCTAACCACGCAGCGATTCCCGCGATGTTAGCAGTGGGTGCGGTTCACCATCACCTGATTCGTAAAGGGCTACGCGCCAAATGTGGCATCGTGGTGGAAACGGGTGATGCGCGCGAAACACACCATTTCGCCACGCTCGTGGGCTATGGTGCAAATGCGGTGAACCCTTATCTGGTCACTGAAACGATCGTTGATCTACAACGTCGTAAAAAGCTGGATGCCAACGTGTCGGTTGAAGAGTACTTCAACAACTATCGTAAAGGGGTCAACGGCGGCCTATTAAAGATCTTCTCGAAAATGGGTATTTCGACGCTGCAGTCCTACCACGGTGCGCAAATTTTTGAAGCCCTTGGTATCAGCAAAGCGGTGGTCGACAAATACTTCACCGGTACCGTTACGCGTATTCAAGGTTTGACCTTAGACGACATCGCCAAAGAAGTCTTAGTGCGTCATCGCGTAGGCTACCCAACTCGTGAAATCCCAATTCAAATGCTCGATGTGGGCGGCGTTTATCAGTGGAAACAACGTGGTGAAAAACACCTGTTTAACCCTGAAACCATTCACCTGCTGCAACACTCTACTCGCAACAAAGACTACGCAGAGTTCAAGAAATACGCGGCAGAAGTGGATCGCCAAGGTGACAAAGCCGTTACCCTACGTAGCCAACTTGATTTCGTGAAAAATCCTGCAGGTTCAATCCCAATCGATGAAGTAGAACCCGTAGAGAGCATCGTCAAACGTTTCGCCACCGGCGCAATGTCGTTTGGCTCTATCTCTTACGAGGCACACTCGACTCTAGCGGTCGCGATGAACCGCCTCGGCGCGAAATCGAACTCCGGTGAAGGTGGTGAAGATCCCATTCGCTTCTCACCAAATGAAAATGGCGACTCAGAGCGCTCTGCGATCAAACAGGTTGCTTCAGGCCGTTTTGGTGTTACTTCTTACTACCTCACTAACTCTGACGAAATTCAGATCAAGATGGCACAAGGGGCAAAACCGGGCGAAGGTGGTCAACTACCGGGCGACAAAGTCGACGATTGGATTGGTGCAACACGTCACTCCACTCCTGGGGTTGGTTTGATTTCACCACCGCCACACCATGATATCTACTCAATCGAAGATTTGGCTCAGTTGATCTACGACTTGAAAAACGCCAACCGTAAAGGCCGTGTCAACGTTAAGCTGGTTTCGGAAGCTGGCGTAGGGACAATTGCTTCTGGCGTGGCAAAAGCGAAAGCGGACGTGGTTCTGATTGCCGGTCACGATGGCGGTACCGGTGCATCACCGATTTCGTCGATTCGTCACACAGGTCTACCTTGGGAACTCGGTCTTGCAGAAACGCACCAGACGCTGCTGAAAAACGGCTTACGTAACCGTATCGTAGTGCAAGCCGATGGCCAGATGAAGACCCCTCGTGACATCGCAATCGCAACGCTATTAGGTGCTGAGGAATGGGGTGTCGCGACAGCTGCTCTCGTCGTTGAAGGCTGTATCATGATGCGTAAGTGTCATAAAAACACTTGCCCTGTTGGTATCGCAACTCAAAACAAAACGCTACGTGAGCGCTTTGATGGCCGCGTAGAAGACGTGGTGACCTTCTTCCTCTACATGGCGCAAGGTGTGCGTGAAATCATGGCCGAGCTTGGCTTCCGTACTGTGGATGAGATGGTGGGTCAGGCGCAAAAACTCAAAGTGCGCGACAACGTTTCTCATTGGAAATACAAGAATTTGGATCTTTCTCCTGTTCTCTTCCTAGAGCAGCCTCGCGAGCAAGATGGCATTTACTGTCAAACCAAACAAAACCACCAGCTAGAAGCGGTACTTGATCGTCAATTGATTCAAGTGGCGACACCAGCACTGGAAGACGGTTTAGCGGTAACCGCGGAATTCCCAATCATCAACACCGATCGCTCTGTAGGTACCATGCTGTCGAACGAAATTTCGAAAGTGTACAAAGACCAAGGTTTACCACAACCAATGAACGTCAAGTTCAAAGGTTCAGCTGGCCAATCCTTTGGCGCTTTCCTTGCGAAAGGCGTGAAATTTGAAGTGGAAGGCGATGCGAACGACTACTGGGGCAAAGGCCTCTCTGGCGGTACGCTGGTGCTCTACCCAGACAGCAACTCAACACTGGTGCCAGAAGACAACATCGTCGTGGGTAACGTTTGTTTCTACGGTGCAACATCCGGCGAATCTTACATTCGCGGCCTAGCGGGTGAGCGCTTCTGTGTTCGTAACTCCGGAGCCAAAGTCGTCGTTGAGGGCGTGGGTGACCACGGTTGTGAATACATGACCGGTGGTGTGGCGATTATCCTCGGTTCAACAGGTCGCAACTTCGCCGCGGGTATGAGTGGCGGCGTGGCCTACGTTTGGGACAAATCAGGTGACTTCAAGTCGAAACTGAATCCTGAACTGGTGGACCTCGATCCAATCGAACAAGAAGACAAAGATCTACTGCTGGATATGTTGAACAAACATGTTCAGTTCACAGGAAGTGAAGTGGCTCAAGCTTTCCTTGCCAATTTTGAAACCAGCTTGAAATCCTTGGTGAAAGTGATGCCACGTGATTACAAAGCGGTACTACAAAAACGCAAAGCAGAAGCAGAGCAACGTGAAGCGGAGGCAGTGTAATGGGTAAGCCGACTGGATTTTTAGAGTTTGGACGCGAGCTTCCAAAGAAGCTCGCACCAGCAGAGCGAATCAAAAACAACAAAGAGTTCGTACTCAACGCGGAGTTTGGTAAGAAAATCAATACCCAAGCGTCTCGCTGTATGGACTGTGGCGTGCCGTTTTGTCACAACGGCTGCCCAATTGGCAACATCATTCCTGAATTCAACGATGCGGTTTATCGCGATAGTTGGGAAGAAGCGTGGAACATTCTAAGTTCAACCAACAACTTCCCAGAGTTCACCGGACGAGTTTGCCCTGCGCCATGTGAAAGTGCTTGTGTATTGGGCATCAACCAAGACCCAATCACCATCTGTAACATTGAGAAAACCATTGTGGAAACGGCGTATCGTGAAGGGTACGCCAAACCTAAAACACCGCGTTCGCGTACAGGTAAGAAAGTCGCGATCATCGGTTCAGGCCCTGCAGGTTTAGCCGCTGCAGAGCAGCTCAATAGTGCGGGCCATTCGGTGACGGTTTTCGAGCGCGATGAGAAAGTCGGTGGTCTACTGCGTTTCGGTATCCCAGATTTCAAACTGGGCATGGACGTCATTGACCGCAAGATCAATCTCATGGCAGAAGCTGGAGTTGAGTTTAAAGTCAATCAACATGTTGGTGTGGATGTGAACGCACAGCAACTGCGTCAAGAGTTCGATGTTGTATTGCTGACAGGCGGTTCAACCGTGCCACGCGATCTTCCTGTCCCTGGTCGTGAGCTGAAAGGCGTTTACTATGCGATGCAGTTCCTCGCGCAAAACAACCGCCGAGCGAATGAAATGGACCTCAAAGGTGAAGAAATTCATGCTGCGGGGAAACATGTCGTCGTGATCGGTGGTGGTGATACTGGTTCAGACTGTGTGGGCACTTCTAACCGTCATGGTGCAGCAAGCGTGACTCAAGTAGAAATCATGCCTGTACCACCAGAAAAGCGCCCTGCCAATATGCCTTGGCCGCAATACCCAATGATTCTTCGCACCTCAACTTCACACGAAGAAGGGGTTGATCGCCATTGGAATATTCTGACTAAAGAGTTCATCGGCAACGACAAAGGTGAGGTCACTGGCCTTCGTTTAGCGGATATTGTTTGGCAAGATGCACAGCCAGGCGAGCGCCCAAGCTTCAAAGAAGTCGAAGGCAGCGAGCGCGTGATTCCATGTGATATGGCTTTCTTGGCGATGGGCTTCTTACATCCAGAACCGCATGGTGTACTTGCTCAGCTGGATATCGCACTGGATGAGCGCGGCAACGTCGCAACCCAAGATTTCCAGACCAATCAACAAGGCGTATTTGCCGCAGGTGATATGCGTACTGGTCAATCTTTGGTGGTGCGCTGTATCAATGAAGGTCGTGAATGTGCACGTGCGATCGACCAATACCTGATGGGCAATACCAATCTGGAAGCAAAAGCCGATTCACTCATGCTTTCTGCTTAATTGCCTACTCTTTACTCGGAGCGGTCAAGAAACCTATCCGAGTAAAGAAAGATAATCCAATCCTTCCAAACTTTTTCTTTTGACCAGCATTTTATGCTGGTCTTTTTTCCTCTCCAGACTTTATTTATGTTGCAAAATTGTAACAATAAAAAATCTATCTTTTTGAATTTAAACATCTTATTTAGACCATTACGTGGTAAATCGCATATTGACGTGATTATTCACTAACAACTTGACCTTTTTCACAATAACCTATACGTTGTGAATTCAGTGCAACATAAAGCCTTATTTATTGTTAAGAATTTAGAACGTTTTTATTGCATAAACATACAAATACGAATAATTAGAACGCATAGTTAGTCATACATACCAACATAAACTGTGTTGGTATTTCTGTCTGGAAGGCAGAGAAGCAAAGGGAGAATTGCAATGGCTCTTTATGATCCAAGTTTAGAGAAGGACAACTGTGGTTTTGGTCTTATCGCACACATGGAAGGTGAGCCAAGCCATAAGCTGGTCCGTACCGCGATTTCAGCACTTGATCGCATGACACACCGCGGTGGTATCGCTGCCGATGGAAAAACCGGTGACGGTTGTGGGCTATTACTTCAAAAACCCGACTCATATCTGCGCTTGATAGCCAAAGAAAAAGGCTTCAATTTAGCGAAACAATACGCCATCGGTATGATCTTCTTCAGTCAAGATCCCGTTAAGGCGCAAACCGCTCGCGATATCATCAACAAAGAACTCGCCAAAGAGACACTCACGGTTGCAGGCTGGCGCAAAGTGCCAACCAATCCAGCGGTGCTTGGTCCTATTGCTGCGGATTCTTTACCTGACATACAACAAGTGTTCATTTCCGCTCCCGCAGGTTGGCGTGAAAGAGACATAGAACGACGCTTGTATATTGCTCGCCGCCGTATTGAAAAACAGATCACAGACGATAGAGATTTCTACGTTTGTAGCTTATCAACACAAGTGATTGTCTATAAAGGCTTGTGTATGCCGGCGGATCTGCCGCGTTTCTATCTAGATCTCGCGGATCTACGGATGGAATCCGCGATCTGCTTGTTCCATCAACGTTTCTCAACCAACACTCAACCACGTTGGCCACTTGCTCAACCGTTCCGCTATTTAGCGCACAACGGTGAGATCAATACCATCGAAGGCAACCGCCAATGGGCTCGGGCTCGTGGCTATAAATTTGCATCGCCACTTCTGCCCGATCTGCAAAGCGCAGCACCATTTGTTAACGAAACGGGCTCGGACTCCTCCAGCTTAGACAATATGCTGGATCTGTTCCTTGCTGGTGGTATGGATATCTTCCGCGCCATGCGCATGTTAGTGCCGCCTGCGTGGCAAAACCACCCTGATATGGATCCCGACCTACGTGCCTTCTATGATTTCAACTCCAAACACATGGAGCCTTGGGATGGCCCTGCTGGTATCGTACTTTCTGATGGGCGCTACGCCGCCTGTAACCTAGACCGCAACGGCCTGCGCCCTGCTCGTTATGTGATCACCAAAGACAAGTTGATCACGCTTGCCTCAGAAGTGGGTATTTGGGATTACGCACCGGATGAAGTGGCGGAGAAAGGTCGCGTTGGTCCGGGAGAACTGTTAGTCATTGACACGCGCAAGGGTAAATTATGGCAATCAAGCGAGATCGACAACGATCTTAAAAGCCGTCACCCTTACCGCGAATGGATGGACAACAACGTTCGCCGCCTCACTCCTTTTTCTGAACTACCCGAAGATCAAGTGGGTGAACGCAGCTTTGATAGTGACACACTAAAAACCTATCAAAAGCAGTTTGCGATGAGCAATGAAGAAGTCGATCAAGTGCTTCGCGTGTTGGGTGATATGGCGCAAGAAGCCGTTGGCTCTATGGGTGATGACACTCCGATGGCCGTCTTGTCTTCAAAAGAGCGACTCGTAACGGATTACTTCCGCCAGAAATTTGCTCAGGTCACCAACCCACCGATTGATCCATTGCGCGAACAGCACGTCATGTCTCTGGCCACCAGCATCGGCCAAGAGATGAACGTCTTTTGCGAAACAGACGGGCACGCTCACCGTGTGACATTCGGTTCTCCGGTACTGCTCTATTCCGATATGCAGCAACTACTTGAGCTGAGCGATGACCACTATCGCAACACCATTTTGGACATCAACTACGATCCAAGCGAAAAAGATCTCAAGCAGGCGATATTGGATCTCTGCGATCAAGCCGAACAAGTTGTGCGTGACGGCACGGTTTTGATTGTGCTTTCTGACCGTCCTTTAGTGGCAGGTAAACTGCCAATCCCAGCGGCTATGGCGGTAGGTGCGGTACAAACTCGCCTCGTTAACGCCAACTTGCGTTGCGATGCCAACATCGTGGTGGAAACAGCGACCGCGCGTGACCCTCATCAATTTGCCGTCTTACTCGGCTTTGGTGCAACCGCCGTCTACCCCTACCTTGCCTATGAAGTACTGGGGAAACTGATCGACGATGGCGCACTCGAGAAAAGCTACCGTGAGGTGATGCAAAACTATCAATACGGCATCAATAAAGGTCTGTATAAGATCATGTCGAAGATGGGCATCTCCACTGTTGCTTCTTACCGCTGTTCTCAACTTTTTGAAGCGGTTGGTTTGAGCCGTGATGTGGTGGAGTTGTGCTTTAAAGGCGTAACAACCCGCATTGAAGGCGCTGGGTTTACGGACTTCCAACAAGATCTCTTTAACCTCTCTCGCAAGGCATGGGCAAAACGTAAGTCGATCGAACATGGCGGCTTACTCAAATACGTACACGGTGGCGAGTACCACGCCTACAACCCTGATGTTGTTGGCACATTGCAAAAAGCGGTGAAATCGGGGGAAAGTGGTGATTATCAGCAATTCGCTCAACAAGTGAATCAACGCCCTGTCGCCATGCTGCGCGATTTAATGCAACTGAAAAAAGCGGACCAACCACTCGCGTTAGAAAAAATTGAACCTAGTACCGAATTGTTTAAGCGCTTTGATTCAGCAGCCATGTCGATTGGTGCATTAAGCCCTGAGGCACATGAAGCGTTGGCAACCGCCATGAACCGTTTGGGCGGTTACTCCAACTCAGGCGAAGGGGGCGAAGATCCACGTCGCTTTGGTACTGAGCGCAACTCGCGTATTAAGCAAGTTGCCTCTGGCCGTTTTGGCGTCACGCCGCACTACCTCACCAACGCTGATGTATTGCAAATCAAAGTCGCTCAAGGCGCGAAGCCAGGCGAAGGCGGTCAGTTACCTGGCCACAAAGTCACTGCCGAGATTGCCAAGCTTCGTTATTCCGTGCAAGGCGTGACACTTATCTCGCCACCACCGCATCACGACATCTATTCGATTGAAGACTTAGCGCAATTGATTTTTGACTTGAAACAGGTCAACCCGAAAGCACTGGTTTCCGTCAAATTGGTATCTGAACCAGGTGTCGGCACCATCGCCACCGGCGTTGCCAAAGCCTATGCCGATCTCATCACCATCTCTGGCTATGATGGTGGTACTGCTGCCAGCCCGCTGACCTCAGTAAAATACGCCGGCAGTCCATGGGAACTGGGCCTAGCCGAAACGCAGCAAGCCCTAGTGGCCAATGGCCTGCGTCACAAGATCCGCCTTCAAGTGGATGGTGGGTTGAAAACGGGCTTGGATGTGGTGAAAGGGGCAATTCTAGGCGCTGAGAGCTTTGGCTTTGGTACGGCTCCAATGGTGGCAATGGGTTGTAAGTTCCTGCGTATCTGCCACCTCAACAACTGCGCGACTGGTGTAGCAACACAAGACGAAACTCTGCGTAAAGAGTATTTCAAAGGCTTGCCAGAAATGGTGATGAACTATTTCATCGGCTTAGCTGATGAAGTGCGAGGCTTGCTCGCTGAACTGGGCGTTGAAAAGCTCACCGACTTGATTGGCCGCACCGATCTGCTCGAAGTGGTGCAAGGCATGACCGCCAAGCAGTCCAAGCTTGATCTGTCAGGCATTCTTGAAGCGCCTGTGTCACCGCACAATCTACCTCTGTTCTGGACAGAACCCAATGCCCCGTTTGATAAAGCAGTGCTAAACCAAAAGATCATTGAAGATGCGCTTGATGCGGTTGAGAACCGTCAATCTGCCAGCTTCTTCTATAACGTGATCAATACCGATCGTTCGATTGGCGCACGCCTTTCCGGTGAAATCGCCAAGCGTTATGGCAACCAAGGCATGGCTGCATCGCCCATTAAACTCTACCTCGATGGTACCGCTGGCCAATCTTTTGGCGTGTGGAACGCGGGTGGCGTTGAGCTTTATCTCACTGGTGATGCCAATGACTACGTCGGCAAAGGCATGGCGGGCGGTAAGATTGTCATCAAACCGCACTTAGGCACAGCCTTCCGTTGTAACGATGCGACCATTATCGGCAACACCTGTCTCTATGGCGCAACAGGCGGAAAACTGTTTGCCGCAGGTAAAGCGGGTGAACGCTTTGGTGTACGTAACTCTGGCACTATCACCGTGATTGAAGGCGCGGGCGACAACGCTTGTGAATACATGACCGGCGGCATCGTGGCCATTCTTGGTGCGACTGGGGTTAACTTCGGTGCAGGGATGACGGGGGGCTTTGCTTACGTTCTGGATGAGAATGAAGATTTCCAAGGCCGTGTTAACAGTGAATCGGTTGAAGCGATTTCGCTTTCTGATCTTTATATCCACCAAGAACATCTTCGTGGTTTGATCGCCGAACATCTTGAAGAGACCGGCTCCGTTCACGCCGAAGATATTCTGGCCAACTTTGACGCATGGATACCGAAGTTCTACTTGGTGAAACCGAAAGCAGCGGATCTTAACACCCTGCTTGGCCACCAAAGCCGCAGTGCGGCAGAACTTCGCGTGCAGGCCCAGTAATTCAAGGAGGATATGAACATGAGCCAGAATGTATACCAGTTTATCGATGTTCAACGTGTCGATCCTGCTAAGAAGCCGCTGCAGATTCGCAAGATCGAGTTCGTCGAAATCTACGAACCCTTTACCAAACAGCAAGCGACCGCTCAGGCGGATCGCTGTTTAGATTGTGGTAACCCGTATTGTGAGTGGAAGTGCCCAGTACACAACTACATCCCTCAGTGGCTAAAGCTGGCCAATGAAGGACGGATTTTGGAAGCGGTAGAGCTTTCGCATCAGACCAACAGCTTGCCGGAAGTGTGTGGCCGAGTTTGCCCTCAAGATCGCCTATGTGAAGGCTCTTGCACATTAAATGACGACTTTGGCGCCGTCACCATCGGCAATATTGAAAAATACATCACCGACAAAGCCTTTGAGATGGGCTGGAAGCCAGACATGTCCAAAGTCGAATGGACAGATAAGAAAGTGGCCATCATTGGCGCGGGTCCTGCCGGTCTCGCGGCTGCCGATATTTTGGTGCGCAATGGGGTCAAACCCGTTGTTTTCGACCGCTACCCCGAGATCGGTGGGCTACTGACGTTTGGTATTCCCTCTTTCAAATTGGAAAAAGGGGTGATGGAAAACCGCCGCCGCATTTTCAGCGAAATGGGTGTTGAGTTCCGCATGAACGTCGAAGTCGGTAAAGATGTACAGATGCAAGAACTGCTGGAAGAGTATGATGCCGTGTTCCTTGGCGTCGGCACCTACAAATACATGCGTGCTGGTTTGGAGAATGAGGATGCCTCCGGCGTGTATGACGCCCTGCCTTTTTTGATTTCCAACACTTACAAAGTAATGGGCCTTGAATACGACCAGCCTTTCATCGATATGGCGGGCAAAAATGTTGTCGTGCTCGGCGGTGGTGATACCGCGATGGACTGTGTTCGTACTTCTATCCGCCAAGGCGCTGCCAATGTCGTTTGTGCCTATCGTCGCGATGAAGAGAACATGCCAGGCTCACGTCGTGAAGTGAAAAACGCCAAAGAGGAAGGGGTGAACTTTATGTTTAACCTGCAACCTCTGTCGATTGAAGTGGACACTCGCGGACAAGTGACGGGCGTGAAAGTGGTGCAGACTGCGTTAGGTGAGCCCGATGAGGCGGGCCGCCGTCGCCCAGAACCCGTGGCAGGCAGTGAGCATGTGTTACCAGCCGATGTGGTGATCATGGCCTTTGGCTTCCAACCCCATCAAATGAGTTGGTTGGAACCCTATGGGGTTGAACTCGATCAATGGGGTCGCATCAAAGCAGCCGCGAAACAGACTTACCAATTCCAAACCAGCAATGAGAAGATTTTTGCCGGTGGCGATGCGGTGCGCGGTTCCGATTTGGTGGTCACGGCCATTGATGAAGGCCGTAAAGCCGCGGAAGGCATATTAGATTATCTCGAACTCTAATATCTATCGGTGTGTTATGAGAGGTTGGTGAGCGATCACCAACCTTTTTTCTTTTAGACTTAATGTTTAGGATCTGCGGATAACGCCCTTTTGGGAACAGTAGGTGTACAGGATGAAAAAACTCATTTTAACGATTTGCGCCACCTTAGCCCTGACCGCTTGCAGCAATGGAGCTTACACAATGACCGATCGAACGTCTCAGCCTTGTGGCAATAAACCCAACTGTGTGTCGACACAAGATGAGCGCGCGAGTTTCCAACTCGAACCTTTTAAGCTCACATCCAACGCCACCTTAGATCAAATAGAGCAAGTTGCCCTTGAACTTCCAGGGGCAAAAATGGCGGATAAAACGGAACACTACTTAAGAGTAGAATGCACCTCACGACTGTTTCGCTTTGTTGATGATCTTGAACTCAAAATCGTCGATGGCCAATTGCTCGTCCGTTCAGAGTCTCGCGTTGGTTACTCCGATTTTGGCGTCAATCGCAAGCGTGCTGAGCAATTAAGAAGCTTGCTGACTGAGGCGGGTTTCATTAAGTAAAGGCAAAGGGTAAACAACAAGCGAAAGTACTTATTGTGACAGAGCTTTGCTATACTCTCGCCAATTCTATGTTTGTTTAAAAATTAAGAGATTGATATGAAAGTCGGTATTATCGGTGCCATGCAACAAGAAGTGGCCATCCTTAAAGAAGCAATGACCAACGCACAAACCGTAAGTAAAGCAGGTTGCACCTTCTATTCAGGTCAAATCAATGGTGTTGAGGTTGTGCTACTGCAATCCGGCATTGGTAAAGTTGCTGCCGCGATTGGCACCACTATCCTTCTCGATGAATATCAGCCAGATATGGTGCTCAACACCGGTTCTGCAGGTGGCTTTGATTCTAGCCTTAACCTTGGTGATGTGGTCATTTCGACTGAAGTCCGTCATCACGATGCTGACGTGACCGCATTTGGTTACGAAATGGGCCAAATGGCAGGTCAGCCAGCCGCTTTCATTGCCGATGAAAAGTTGATGAACTTGGCTGAAAAAGCGTTAGAGCAAATGGATGGACAACACGCGGTTCGTGGTCTCATCTGTACTGGTGATGCATTCGTTTGTACCGCTGAGCGTCAAGCCTTTATCCGTCAACACTTCCCATCCGTGATTGCGGTTGAAATGGAAGCGTCTGCCATTGCACAAACTTGCCACCAGTTCAAAGTGCCGTTTGTTGTCGTGCGTGCAATTTCAGATGTGGCTGACAAAGAATCACCAATGAGCTTTGAAGAGTTCTTACCTTTGGCAGCCAAGAGCTCGTCAGAAATGGTCTTCAAAATGTTGGAACTGCTGAAGTAATAGCCATACCTATGACAGAGCTGTTTGATCAACTCTATGCCAACGGTGCGCTCCTCATTCTCTGGGGAGCGTTACTGTTCCATCTTATTCTCCCGATTCCACGCTCCTCGCATCCCGTCACACTCTGGCACAAATTTGCCGAACTGTTGGCAGACAAAGTCAATACCCAGCAAAGCTATCAACAGAGCCTCATCTCAGGTAATTTGGCGTTATTGTTGATGCTGTTTCCTTGTTTAGCGGTTCTGTTTGCTTTAAAACCTTTGGTTTGGCAACCGCAGCTATTTGAACTTGCGTTGCTGCTGTTGGCGCTCGATTGGCGCAGTAACGAGAGCCTTGCCAAAGCGCTGATTCGCGCCATGGCCAATGAGGATAAACCTGCAGCAAGAAGCCTATTGGCCCCCTACCTCAATCGAGAAACCACCACCCTCTCCCAACTTGGTATCGGCAAAGCCGCTGCAGAAACCTTGATTATGGGATATGGGAGAAATGTCGTTGGCGTTCTCTTTTGGTTTGCGCTTTCAGGTGGCATTGGGGCATTGATGTATCGCCTCACTGTTGAACTAGCAAGAGCCTGGTCACCAAGTCGCGCCAACTATGCGCCATTTGGTGTGGCCGCCGTGCGACTCGCCGCAGTACTGGATTTCATTCCGCTGCGTTTATTTGCCCTAATGATCCTGCTTGGTAAACACGCGGGTCAAACGTGGCAAGGCATTCGTCAACAAGCCGCATCTTGGCCGTTGCCCGGTCCAGCTTGGTTACTGTGTGCTGTGGGCAACAAGCTGCAACTCTCTTTGGGTGGGCCAGCCATTTATCAAGGCAAAAGAGCCGAGAGAGCCAAAATTGGTGGACGTATTGCGCCTTCAGCGCTTCACATAGACCAACTGCAACACCTACTCGCACGCCGAATTATTATCTGGATTCTCCTGCAAAGCCTACTATTCGGACTGATTTATCAAGGAATCTGATGAAATACTTCTCTCCTCTTTTTCTCCTCGTCGCGACCACCAGTCAAGCTGCACCAATCGAGCGAGTGATTAGCCTGGCACCACACGCCACCGAGATCGCCTACGCAGCAGGGCTTGGAGATAAACTGATTGCCGTTAGCGAGATGAGCGATTACCCAGAGGCAGCAAAAACGTTAGAGAAAGTCTCCAACTACAAAGGGATTAACTTAGAGAAAATCATCACCTTAAAACCGGATTTGATCATCGCTTGGCCGGCGGGTAACCCTGCAAAAGAGCTAGAAAAACTCGAACAGTTTGGCTTTAAGATCTACTACTCACAAACCAAAACTTTGCAAGATATCGGCGATAACATCGAGCAACTCAGCCAATACAGTGACGATCCGACAATCGGCCTAAACAATGCTCGAGAGTACAGGACTCGTCTCGAAGCGCTAAAAACACTGTACCAAGCTCTGCCTAAAACACGCTACTTCTACCAACTTAGCGACACGCCGATCATCACCGTTGCGGGGCAAAACTGGCCGACAGAGGTCTTTCGCTTTTGTGGCGGCGAGAATGTGTTTGATGGTGCATCGGCACCGTATCCTCAAGTCAGTATTGAGCAGGTAATTCTAAAGAAACCCCAAGCCATGTTTGTTTCTCCTCACGCGATTCAAAATAACGGCATGTGGAGCCCTTGGGTTGAGGAGATTCCAGCGTTAAAAAATCGCCATTTTTGGCAGCTCAATGCAGATTGGTTAAACCGACCAACGCCTCGTACCTTACTGGCGATTGAACAAGTCTGTGAGCACTTTGCCAGCATCGAGCAAAAACGCTAACGTTTGGCTGGAAAATTTCGTACAATTTGCCCCCATTTTCTGTTCCCTCACATTTTAAGGCATTAAGTAACATGGACTCCATGCTGCTGTATTTAATCGATTTATTTGGCACCGCAATCTTTGCTGTTTCCGGCGTTCTCTTGGCCGGTCGGTTAAAGATGGATCCTTTTGGTGTTGTCGTCTTAGGTAGCGTAACCGCCATTGGTGGCGGCACCATTCGCGATATGGCCTTAGGCGCAACCCCCGTCTTTTGGATCAAAGACACTACCTATCTTTGGGTCATCATCATTACTTGCGTACTAACCATGTTAGTGGTTCGTCGCCCTAAGCGACTCTCTTGGTGGATACTGCCTGTCTGCGATGCCATTGGCTTGGCGGTATTTGTTGGGATCGGTGTCGAGAAAGCCCTCGCCTATCAAGATTCAGCAATGGTCGCGGTGATCATGGGCGTCATTACTGGCTGTGGTGGCGGTATTATTCGCGATGTGTTGGCGCGTGAAATTCCAATGGTGTTGCGAAGTGAAGTGTATGCGACTGCCTGTCTTGTTGGTGGGATATTCCACACCTCTGCCCTAAGCCTTGGCTATGATCACTCGACAGCCTTATTGGCAGGAGTGTTTTCGACCTTGATCATCCGCTTGGGTGCCATTCGCTGGCATTTATCATTGCCTACATTTGCACTAAACAAATAATCTGTGTTGGCCGAACGCTCACATCGGCCAACTTCACAACCCATCATCTTTTCACTTGGCAGCCGACTTACCTCTGGTTAAAGTGATCCATCCATTCCCATTTATCATAGATCATCATGCTACTTGAAGGCATCGAAACGTTATTGGTTCTGCATAAAGAAAAGACCATGAGTCGCACCGGCAGCCAGCTCTATATTAGTCAATCTGCTGTCAGTAAACGCATTGCGAATCTTGAGAAAAAGCTTGGCAAGAAACTGATTGAACCTGACGGACGCCATATTCGTTTAACCGCTGACGCTCAAGCCTTAATAAAGAGCATTGAACCGAGTTTTAATGAACTGCGCGGGCAGATCTACGATCAGCAACTTATCGAAGATAATGCATTGATTAAAATCGATTGTTCAGAGACGCTACTGGCTGGCTATTTGAACAATGCGATGGAAGCGTTGTACCAGCAGGATCGTCACCTTTCCTTGACCACCAACCACACACCTAGGATTGTGGAACACGTCCAGTCAGGCAAAGCCACACTCGGATTTTGTGCCGGCTATTTACCGCCAAATCATGGATTGATGACTTTCCACCTTTTTGATGAGTCTTTTAGCATTATTAGTAAGTACCCACTTACTGAACTACCAAAAGCAATCATAACCAATGACCTCAACAATCCCGCCAATACCTATCAACTGGCTGCATTGTCAGCGGTGGGTGTGACGCCCTTGATGCAAATGGACTCTTACACCGCTTCAGCCCAGCTCGCCGTGGGGGGAATGGCGCCAGCCCTAGTGCCAAAGTCAGTGATTAATGCGTTACGCATAGATCCACAGTATTGCTATCACTTTGACGAGCTTAGCCATCTTACTCGCCCGGTGACGATATGCTGCCGAGCCAAAAGCCATCAAAACAGCCGAGTTAAAACAGTGATAACAACCATTGCTGATGCTGTTGCCAAAGCAGTTTAGAGGCCATTGCCATCGACATCACAATGACCAGAGGACGGATCCATTTGTGTCCTTTGGTCACCACCACTTTTGCCCCTAAGCGTGCACCAATAAAGCCCCCCACAGCCATCACTAAGCCCACTTTCCAGACAGGCAATCCCGCCAGAACAAAAAACAGTAATGCCGCGATGTTGGAGGTAAAATTGAGCACTTTGGTTCGCGCAGTAGCTTCAACGAGGGAAAACTGCCCAAGCGCAACAAAACAAACGGTAAAGATCGATCCCGTTCCTGGGCCAAAAAAACCATCATAGAAACCAACGCCACCACCAACCGACAGTGCAAACATCGCCTCCGATAACTTTGGCTGTCCCCCAGTATTGCGGGTGGGTGGCGCGAGTAAAAAATAGAGAGAAATCGCTATTAGCAGCACGGGAATCAAGCTGGTTAACACACTAGCATCAATCACTTGAACAAGCTCTGCACCGATAGCCGCACCGATAAAGGTACATGCGATGGCGACTTTCATCTCTTTTAAACTGACGATGCCATTACGGACAAAATATAAGCTGGCTGAGAAACTACCGAATGAGCTTTGCAACTTATTGGTCGCCAATGCTTGCGTTGGGCTCAACCCTGAAGCCAACAACGCAGGAAGAGTAAGCAGCCCACCACCACCTGCCATGGCATCAATAAAACCCGCCACATAAGCAACAAAGAACAGTGCTGCCAACATCTCAATCGTTATGTCCAATTCAAGCATCCTTTTCAAAGAGGAAGAGTAAAGAACAAGACGGTAACATCAAAAATAGCGAGGTAAAAAGGAAACCCAAGACAGCAATCCATTCCTAAAATTCATCAATCAGACAATGAAAGACATAATGCATCAAACATATCAGTTACATTTCCAATTGAGATCGCTCTCAAGCGCATTTAAATTTTTTGAAGGTAACGAAAAATGTGGGCTTAATCCTATCAACTAAAACACATCGAAATCAAAATCATGGAAGCTTTGAGGATTCGCCCATCAATAAAAGAGCAGCAATTACGCGCTCGCATCGAGCAAACAGTTAACTTAAAACAACTGTTCAAAGTTATCGACTCTAGGCCAGAAACTTCGGGAGCTGGAGTTATATATATCGCTGGTGATTCAACATTAATCTCTCTTCGAAAGTTCAACTCAAGTTGTCGCGTTAATCCTATTAACATTGTTTTAAAAGAGCCGACATATCCTATGTTGGCTGATAACTACGCCAAAGAACTTAAGTCTTCGAATAGAGAGTCTAAATTGGCTTCTGAACTTATTGGAGCCAGCCTAAGTTGTGCCTCAGCAGTTTTAGGTTGGGTGGTGGTAGTTGGTAGTGTTGGTGCGGTACCAATCTCTGGAGGCACAAGTGCTGCCGTTACTTATTTGGGATACGGCGCCGCAGTAGCCTCGACACTCCAATGTATGGTAGGCATAGGTAGAAGTGGAGCTGAGCACTTTTCCCCTGATAACCTCGATGAGCTCGACTCACAGGCTTGGTATCTAAATACGTCTAAAGCCCTAGATTACATATCTCTCGTAGGTGTTGGAGCATCCGGGACAGCCACTAAGCAATCTACAAAAGAGCTCAGGAAAGAGCTTAAATGAAGTGTTAAAGGGCTTAAATCGGCACGAACGAGTAAGGCTCACTAAAGAAATTTCAAAGCAAAACATCCCAAACTTATCATCAAAAGCCTATAAACAACTAGTACGTTCAGGGAGCGTTAAACGAAGATATTCTTCACAAGAAATCAGTAATGCAGTCCGACTTCAACTAAAAGATGCCATAGGTGCAACTATCAGTTTCGTTGGCAGCGCAACTTCCGGTAACGTTGGGGCTATTGCTGTGGGTATCTACGAGGAGCTTTCCGTTGAGTAGTAAGGAAAAAGAAGTATTCGTTCTATCCTCTAAAAGCATTGTCACAGCTTTAAGTACGATAATGCTTTTAACAATAGGGTGTGGGCTAAACATATTCTTTCTGGATCAAATCATCGATATTTCGACTACCTACGGCCCATTCTACTTATGGGTGATAATGATGGGACTTGGCGCTCTTTTGGTAACGATTCCATATGGGATGATCATTATCCATGGTTTTAAGCACCTAAATCCAATCAATATTTTTAATGCCACGATACAGATTTTCATCGTGGCATGTTTTGGTATTTCAGAATCAAAAATAGGAGATCTGTTCTGGGCAATAGCTTTCGCTCCCCCTGTTAGCGCCATTTATTTAATGAGCACACCGTCCTACAAAAGCTTCATAAGCTTCTACCATGAGCTAGCTCTAAGTCGTAGAGCTCATCGACGACAAGTTAAAGATCTCAAGTAAGTAGAACCACTAACTTAATTTAAACAAAAAAAGCCCGCTCAAATGAGCGGGCAATGAGGTTGTCATATAAGCCGTTATAGTTATGAACTCAGGGCTTACTGATTATTACGCTTTCAAACTTGCTTGCACTTGCGCGTGTAGTTCCTGCACCGACGTCACGCTTGCTTTCGCGTCCGCCGTATGAGACATACAGGTTGCAAATGCCGCGTTAAGTGTCGTGGTGTAGTTCACTTTCTCTGCAAGTGCGCCACGGCGTAGAACTTTCGAATCTTCAATCGCTTGACGACCAGCCGCCGTGTTCACGATGTAGGTGTATTCGTTGTTCTTGATACGGTCAAGAATGTGAGGACGACCTTCGTGCACTTTGTTTACTAGGCGTGGGTTGATGCCCGCTTCACCTAAGATCACTGCCGTACCGTGTGTCGCATCCAGCTTGTACCCTAGTTTCAGTAGTTTAGACGCTAGGTCAACCACACGTTGCTTGTCGCCTTCGCGTACAGAAAGCAGCGCACGACCACCTTCAGGATACACATTGCCACAACCCAGTTCTGCTTTCGCATACGCTTCTGCAAAAGTTGCACCCACGCCCATCACTTCACCCGTTGAGCGCATTTCAGGGCCCAATAGTGGGTCAACGCCAGGGAACTTGTTAAATGGCAGAACCACTTCTTTTACAGAGTAGTAAGGCGGAATAATCTCTTTGGTGAAACCTTGCGATTCCAGAGACTGACCAGCCATAACTCGTGCAGCGATTTTAGCCAATGGTGCACCGGTCGCTTTGGACACGAATGGAACGGTTCGTGCAGCACGAGGGTTCACTTCGATGAGGTACACTTCGTTGTCTTTTACGGCAAACTGCGTGTTCATTAGGCCACGAACGCCCAACTCAAATGCCAGCTTTTCAACTTGCTCACGCATCTTGTCTTGGATTTCTTGGCTTAACGTGTAAGCAGGCAGTGAACATGCAGAGTCACCAGAGTGAACACCCGCTTGCTCGATGTGCTCCATGATACCGCCAATCACCACGCGCTCACCGTCACAGATAGCGTCGATGTCGACTTCAATTGCATCGTCTAGGAAGCGATCCAGTAGAACTGGCGATTCGTTCGACACGCTAACCGCTTCGTTGAAGTAGCGACGTAGATCTTGCTCGTCATAAACGATTTCCATCGCGCGGCCACCCAGTACGTAAGATGGACGAACGACCAATGGGAAGCCAATTTCACGTGATTTCTCAACCGCTTGCTCCATGGTGGTCACAGTTGCGTTCTCTGGCTGTAGCAGGCCTAAACGGTCAACCGCTTGTTGGAAACGCTCACGGTCTTCAGCACGGTCGATAGCATCTGGGCTAGTACCGATAATGGGTACACCCGCCGCTTCTAGCGCACGCGCCAGTTTCAGTGGCGTTTGACCACCATACTGCACGATCACACCTTTTGGTTTTTCAACGCGTGCAATCGCCAACACATCTTCTAGAGTAACCGGTTCAAAGTAGAGACGGTCTGAAGTGTCATAGTCGGTTGATACGGTTTCTGGGTTACAGTTCACCATGATGGTCTCGTAACCATCTTCGCGTAGCGCTAGCGAAGCGTGTACACAGCAGTAGTCAAACTCAATACCTTGACCGATACGGTTTGGACCACCGCCCAGAACCATGATCTTTTCTTTATCGGTTGGGTTCGCTTCACACTCGTCATCATAAGATGAGTACATGTAAGCCGTATCCGACGAGAACTCTGCCGCACAGGTATCAACGCGCTTGTATACTGGGTGGATGTCGTACTGGTCACGTAGACGACGGATTTCGCTTTCAGCCACACCGAGTAGTTTTGATAGGCGAGCGTCTGAGAAACCTTTACGCTTCATTTGACGAAGCACATCTTGAGTCAAACCAGCAAAACCACCCGCCTTCACTTGTTCTTCTAGTTTCACAATCTCTTCGATTTGAACCAAGAACCAGCGATCAACGTTAGTTAGATTAAACACACCATCAACAGACATACCCGCACGGAATGCATCGGCAATGTACCAAATACGCTCAGCGCCCGCTTCTTTCAGCTCGTGGCGAATTTTTGTCAATGCATCAGGAGAATCAAGATCGACCATCTCGTCAAAACCTGTTGCACCCACTTCTAGACCGCGCAGTGCTTTGTGCAGTGATTCTTGTTGGTTACGGCCAATGGCCATCACTTCACCCACTGACTTCATTTGCGTCGTCAAACGGTCGTTAGCACCAGCAAATTTCTCGAAGTTGAAACGAGGGATCTTAGTCACTACGTAGTCGATGGTCGGTTCAAATGATGCTGGTGTCGCACCACCTGTGATGTCGTTTTGTAACTCATCAAGCGTGAAGCCAACTGCTAGTTTCGCTGCAATCTTCGCAATAGGGAAACCCGTTGCTTTTGACGCTAGAGCAGACGAACGAGATACACGTGGGTTCATCTCGATGATAACCATACGGCCATCTTTCGGGTTGATACCAAACTGCACGTTTGAACCACCTGTCTCTACACCGATTTCACGAAGTACCGCTAGCGACGCATTACGCATCAGTTGGTATTCTTTATCTGTCAACGTTTGAGCCGGTGCAACGGTGATAGAGTCACCGGTGTGAATGCCCATTGGGTCAAAGTTTTCGATAGAACAGACGATGATACAGTTGTCCGCTTTGTCGCGAACCACTTCCATTTCGTACTCTTTCCAACCGATCAAAGATTCATCGATAAGCAGTTCATTGGTTGGCGACAGGTCAAGACCACGGCGACAGATTTCTTCGAACTCTTCTTTGTTGTACGCGATACCACCACCCGTACCACCCATGGTGAATGATGGGCGAATGATACATGGGAAGCCAACCATATCGAGCACTTTGTACGCTTCTTCCATGGTCTTAGCTGTATCAGCACGAGGACACTCTAGGCCGATAGATTTCATCGCTTTGTCGAAGCGAGAACGGTCTTCCGCTTTATCGATGGCATCGGCGGTTGCACCGATCATTTCTACGCCGAATTCCGCTAGCACACCGTGCTTTTCAAGCGCAAGCGCACAGTTTAGCGCCGTCTGACCACCCATGGTTGGTAGAACCGCATCTGGACGCTCTTTTTCGATAATCTTGCGTACCACTTCCCATTGAATTGGCTCGATGTAGGTCGCATCCGCCATATCTGGGTCTGTCATGATGGTCGCTGGGTTCGAGTTTACTAGGATAACTCGGTAACCTTCTTCACGTAGCGCTTTACATGCTTGTGCGCCTGAGTAGTCAAACTCACAAGCCTGACCGATAACAATTGGACCAGCACCTAGGATAAGAATGCTTTGAATGTCAGTACGTTTTGGCATTGTCTACTACTCCAAATTAAGCGCTGTGTTGTTTAATCAGTTCGATGAAATGGTCAAATAGCGGAGCTGCGTCGTGTGGACCAGGGCTCGCTTCTGGGTGACCTTGGAAGCTGAATGCTGGCTTGTCTGTGCGGTGGATCCCCTGCAAAGAGCCATCAAAGAGCGATACGTGAGTAGCACGTAGGTTATCTGGTAGTGTTGCTTCATCAGCGGCAAAACCGTGGTTTTGCGAAGTAATCATCACCACATTGCGGTCTAAATCTTTTACAGGATGGTTTGCACCGTGGTGACCAAACTTCATCTTCACCGTTTTCGCACCTGATGCCAACGCGAGAATTTGGTGGCCAAGACAAATACCAAATACTGGTAGGCCTTTTTCTAGGAACACTTTGGTTGCTTCAATCGCATAAGTACAAGGCTCTGGGTCACCAGGGCCATTTGATAGGAAAACACCATCTGGGTTTAGCGCTAGAACGTCTTCTGCCGACGTTTCAGCTGGCACGACCGTTAAGCGGCAGCCGCGGTCAACCAACATTCGTAAGATGTTGCGTTTTGCGCCGAAATCGTAGGCAACCACGTGATATGGCAATTCGCTGTCGTCTTTCGCTTCTGGAAGTCCACCCTCAAGCGTCCACGAACCTTGTTTCCATTGATACGCTTCTTTTGTTGTAACCTCTTTCGCAAGATCCATTCCTTTTAAACCTGGAAATTCTTTTGCTTTCGCCAGTGCCAAAGCTTCATCTAGGTTGTTACCTGCAACGATACAACCATTTTGTGCACCTTTCTCACGCAGAATACGAGTGAGTTTACGCGTATCAATATCAGCAATGCCGACAATGTTTTGCGATTTGAGGTAATCAGAAAGGGATTGTTCACTACGGAAGTTGGAAGCGATAAGAGGGAGATCGCGAATCACAAGGCCTTGAGCATGAATGGAAGAGGATTCTTCGTCTTCGGAAGTGGTTCCGGTATTGCCAATGTGAGGGTAAGTAAGAGTAACGATTTGCTGGGAATAAGAAGGATCAGTGAGGATTTCTTGATACCCCGTCATCGAGGTATTGAAAACGACTTCTCCAACGGAAATACCATCTGCGCCGATGGACACTCCGCGGAACACTGTCCCATCTTCCAGGACTAACAGTGCTGATTTACTCAAGACAACCTCCAGAATAAAAATGCATAAAAAATAAATTAAACTGCAAATCTGCCCTATCTATCACCAGAAAAGTGTGATTTTGGGGAATTCAGACAAATTGGCGGTATTCTAAAGACACTCTTGATACATGTCAACATTTCGCTTCTAACAAAATATCACTTTAGAGCATCTAGGGTGAAAAACAGCAAAATAGCCCCAAAAGTATAACTTTATTCAGCCCCAACCACCCAATTCATGAAAATTTTATGAAACGAGCAAAAACCAAGCAAACCCAGATCACATTTTTTATTTACACCAAAAAGCAAACGTTGCGCAAGATTCAATTACACTTACTTTCTAGCACTTCAGAACAAAACGAAGTCAAACAACTAGAAATAACACATTAACTTAACACTAGGAAGACAAGAACTTTGATCAAACTTTAAGGAAAAGTAGCGCAGACAAAAGAAGCGCCAGCATTGGCTGGCGCATAATTATTTATTTACAGGTCCTTAAGCCCAAGGACATCTGTCATGGTATAAAACCCGGCAGGTTTTTCGTGCAGCCACACCGCGGCTTTGACGGCACCATTAGCAAATGTCATACGGTCTGTTGCTTTGTGGGTAATTTCTACACGCTCACCAATATCAGCAAACATCGCGGTATGCTCGCCAACGATATCCCCTGCTCGAATGGTCGCGAAACCAATTTCGTCCTTGGTTCGCTCTCCAGTGATCCCTTCACGAGCATAGACGGCAACATCACTGAGCTTATTCCCCATGGCACCAGCAATCGCCTCACCCATACCAATGGCTGTACCCGATGGAGCATCCACTTTGTGGCGGTGATGCGCTTCAACAATTTCGATGTCACAGTAATCGCCCATCACTTTCGCCGCTTTTTCAAGCAGCTTGAAAACAAGATTCACGCCCACAGAGTAATTTGGCGCCATGACCACAGGTACCTGTTGCGCGACCTGATCGATCTGCTCACGTTGCTGTTCGGTAAAGCCAGTGGTCCCAATCACAATACTCTTGCCATATTGTTGGCAAAGCGCCAGATTGTTCAAAGTGCTTGCTGGAGCGGTAAAATCAATAATTACGTCAAATTGATCAATTTGTTTGGCTAAATCATCGCAAACCACAACGTCAAATTTACCTTCACCGCATAGTTCACCAAGATCGACACCAACCAGTGATGATTCTGGACGCTCTGAGCCAGCAGCAACCTTAGCAGCCTGATTGTGATGCGCAGCTTTTACTAAATTGCGGCCCATACGACCCGCAGCTCCTGCAACTGCAATTCTTACCATTGCATATTTCTCCGTGTTTCTGGATCTGCCAAACAGGGCAAATCGATCAAATAGGTTCTTAAACTATCAACTATTGCAAAGAGAGACCAGATCTCAAGCGAACTCTTTTAGCACTCTTTCAAGAATTGGTACGTTCGCTTCTGGAAACGGGTAACGGCTAAGTTCTGCAACCGCCACCCACGCTCCCTGTTGTCCTTCTCTACCATAAGGCTGACCGTTAAAATCCGTGACTGCGATAAAGTCAAACTTGAGTGATTTATCTGGGTAATCGTACTCTAAATGCTCAAACAGCTGTTGTTGAGTCGCCGTAATACCGATTTCTTCTTCAAGTTCACGTACCATGGCTTGCTCTATGCTTTCACCTTCTTCGACTTTGCCTCCAGGAAACTCCCAAAAGCCGCCTTTGTGTTTATCATCCGGACGCTTGGTAATGTAAACCTGGCTCTTGTCTTGATTGAAAATAATCGCCGCAACAATATGGATACGTTTCATCATTTTTTCCTTAAAAAAAGAGCCGCCTAAGCGACTCTTAATTGATTACATTAATTAGGCTAACACTAATTGATTTGACCGTGACACTGTTTGTATTTTTTGCCACTACCACAAGGGCAGGGTTCATTACGACCTACTTTACGCTCGTCACGGACCACTGGTTGGTGATGCCCTTCATCAGAGTCATCAGCAAGCTGACTTTGAGCTGAGGCATGTTGAGCTTGCGCACGACGAGCCGCTTCTTCAGCTTGTGCACGACGCTGAGCCTCCATACGCTCAACTTCTTCTTGCTGCTGAACGCGTACTTTCGACAAAATCATCACAACATCAGATTTCAATGTTTCAAGCAAGCCTTCAAACAGCTCAAACGACTCACGCTTGTATTCCTGTTTCGGGTTCTTTTGTGCATAGCCACGAAGATGGATACCTTGACGCAAGTGATCCATCGCCGCCAAGTGCTCTTTCCACAATGTATCCAACGTTTGTAACATCACGGATTTTTCGAAGTTACGCAGCACTTGTGCGCCAACGACTTCTTCTTTCGCTTTGTAGACTTCAACCGCGGTATCAATAACTTTTTCACGTAACGCTTCTTCGTAAAGCTTATCGTCTTCTTCCAACCATTGCTTCACTGGAGCATCGATATCGAAATCGTTCTTCAGGCGTTCTTGTAGGCCTTCAAGATCCCACATATCTTCCAATGATTGAGGTGGAATGTATTCATCGATGACGCCTTGAAGCACATCAACGCGATTGTGTTCGATCATATCGCTAATGTCATCAACACTCATCAACTCATCACGTAGCTCATACACCACTTTACGCTGATCGTTCGCCACATCATCGTATTCAAGCAGCTGCTTACGGATATCGAAGTTACGGCCTTCCACTTTGCGTTGCGCTTTTTCGATAGAGCGAGAAAGCATCTTAGATTCGATCGCTTCTCCTTCTTCCATACCACTTTGAATCAATGCCGCCATACGATCCGAAGTAAAGATACGTAGTAGTGAATCTTCCATAGAAAGGTAGAAACGAGATGAACCGGCATCACCCTGACGACCTGAACGACCGCGCAGCTGGTTATCGATACGGCGAGATTCGTGACGCTCAGTACCAATGATGTGTAGACCGCCCGACTCAAGCACTTGATCGTGAACCAGCTTCCACTCTGCTTTGATTTCATCAATCTGCTCTTGCGTTGGGTTAGTCATCGATTCAACTTTCGCTTGCCAACTACCGCCTAGCACGATGTCCGTACCACGACCAGCCATGTTGGTTGCAATGGTCACCGCACCCGGTTTACCGGCTTCTGCAACAATTTCCGCTTCTTTTTCGTGGAACTTGGCATTTAGAACATTGTGTTTAATTTTCGCTTTCTTCAGTGCATTCGAAAGCAGCTCGGATTTCTCGATAGAAACCGTACCCACAAGTACAGGTTGACCTTTTTCTACACGCGCTTTGATGTCTTCAATAATGGCAGCAAATTTCTCTGCTTCAGTACGGTAAACAACATCAGGCATGTCGTTACGGATCATTGGCTTGTTGGTTGGGATAACCACTGTCTCAAGACCGTAAATCGATTGGAACTCGAACGCTTCGGTGTCCGCTGTACCTGTCATACCAGACAGTTTTTCATACAGGCGGAAGTAGTTCTGGAATGTAATCGAAGCCAAGGTCTGGTTTTCGTTTTGGATCTTAACGCCTTCTTTCGCTTCAACGGCTTGGTGAAGACCTTCAGACCAACGGCGACCTGGCATTGTACGGCCAGTGTGTTCGTCAACAATCACGACTTCGCCGTCTTCGTTTACGATGTAGTCCACGTTCTTCTCAAACAGAACATGCGCACGTAATGCCGCGTTAACGTGATGCAAAAGGCTGATGTTGGTTGGAGAGTACAATGTATCTCCCTCTTCCATTAGGCCATTTTTCACCATCAACTCTTCCACAAACTCTTGGCCTGTTTCCGTTAGATGCACTTGCTTCGATTTTTCATCGACGGTGTAGTGGCCATCACCACGATACTCTTCAGAGTCTTCTTTATCTTGCTTCTGCAATAATGGAATCAGCGCATTGATACGCGTGTAAAGCTCAGAGCTATCTTCAGCAGGGCCAGAAATGATAAGTGGTGTACGCGCTTCATCGATCAAGATCGAGTCCACTTCATCGACAACGGCAAAGAAGCGTTCACGCTGAACACGATCTTCATTGCGGAAAGCCATGTTGTCACGTAGATAGTCAAAACCAAACTCGTTGTTGGTTCCGTATAGGATATCGGCTTGGTACGCTTCTTTTTTCGCAGGATGAGGCATGTTTGGCACATTAATACCAACGGTCATTCCTAGAAACTCAAATAGAGGGCGGTTGGTTTCTGCGTCACGCTTCGCCAAGTAATCATTGACGGTAACAATGTGAACACCTTTACCAGCGAGTGCGTTAAGGTAAGCAGGAAGAGTTGCGGTTAAAGTTTTACCTTCACCCGTACGCATTTCAGCGATTTGGCCTGCATTGAGAACCATACCACCAATTAACTGAACGTCGAAATGACGCATACCGTAAACACGCTTTGATGCTTCGCGAACGGTAGCAAATGCTTCAGGTAATAGTTGATCAAGCGTTTCGCCTTGTTCTAGACGTTGGCGAAACTCAACCGTTTTTGCTTTTAATTGTTCATCTGAGAGAGCCTCAAAGGTCGGCTCGTAGTTGTTAATCTCTTTAACAATCTTTCTAAGGCGGCGCAGTGTGCGATCGTTGCGACTACCAATCACCTTTGTCAGTAGCTTAGTTATCATTTCTTATGAATCTCTCTTTGTTAGACCATTTCGGCCTACGATAAATGCCTTCAGTCTCTACCAGTTTTAAACTAAGGATACTGAGATAAATCATGTAACTCAGATATTGTACTGACGAGCTATTTTTTCAAGGCTAAGGTGGCAAATAATGTCGTCTAGTGTAAGGATTTTTCGTTAAGACAACCATCACAAACCCCATTTGTTTGAAGCGCTTTGAAGTTTTTATTGTTATTGGCGATGGATTCACCAGTGAAATAACGCCAAAGCAACTTGAAGCAGGCTTAAGTGGTAACTTAGAATGCATGTATGGATGTTTTTTTAGGTGCCTATCATGCGTGATCATCGCCCCACCTCAACACAAGAACTTATTGACGGTAGCGGTAGCTCGCTACAAAAGATCCAGCATCATGCGTGCGAGATACTCGAGTTGAATAAAGTGTTAGCAGAGTTGCTGCCAAATGGGACTGCACAGCATTGCCGAGCGGCAAATTTACGTCAGGGATGTTTGATCCTCGATGTCGCTAGCGCGGCGATCAAAATGAAGGTTGATTACGATCGTTTGACGATCCTGAATGCTTTACGCTCTCGTGGATTTGCTAAATTAATGGCCATCGAAGTTCGCATTAATCCCGGTCTATATCAGCAAAAAGCGCCTAAGGATCAAAAGAAACGCGAGCCGATCTCGCAAAATGCTGCAAATGCTTTAACTATGATTGCCGAAATGGCACCGCCAAAAGTGAAAGCTCGTCTCGAGCGATTGGCTGCAATGGCAGAGAAGAAATCGAGTTGAACTTTGATTTGTTAACAAAGCAAAAAGCCAGACAGATGTCTGGCTTTTCTTTATTCATTCGCTTGTTACGCTAAAACCATATTCGGTTCAGCAAAGGCAACTGGAGAACCAACTTCTTCTTCAAACGTTGTCCATTCCCAAGCTTCTTGGTCTGCCAACACTGCACGTAGCAACTGGTTATTTAAACCATGTCCGGATTTGTATGCGCGGAACTCACCAATAATCGCATGACCACACATGTAAAGATCACCGATCGCATCCAACACTTTGTGCGTAACAAATTCGTTTTCGAAACGAAGGCCTTCTTCGTTAAGAATGCGGTAATCATCCAACACAATCGCGTTGTCAAAGCTACCACCCAGCACTAAATTTTGTGACTGGAGATATTCAATGTCACGCATAAAACCAAAAGTACGTGCACGAGAGATTTCACGAACAAAACCTTGCGTTGAGAAATCGAACAACAGACGCTGCTCATCAGAATCGATTGCAGGGTGGTTAAACTCGATTTCAAAATCCATGCGAAAACCATTAAATGGAACAAATTCAGCCCACTTGTCACCGTCTTCAAAACGAACTGGTTTCTTAATGCGGATAAAACGCTTCGCTGCATTTTGTGTCTCAATGCCTGCTTGCTGAAGCAAGTAAACAAATGGACTTGCGCTGCCATCCATAATTGGAATTTCAGGTGCATCAACTTCAATGATGATGTTGTCGATACCCATACCCGCAAGCGCTGCGTTCAAATGCTCAACTGTAGAGATACGAACGCCTGCATCATTAACGAGTGCAGTACACAACATAGTGTCACGAACAGAAGCAGGATCAGCAGGAAAATCTACCGCAGGCGTTAGATCAGTGCGGCGATAAACAATGCCAGTGTTTGCAGCTGCAGGGCGAAGAGTTAATGTGACTTTACGACCAGAGTGGAGACCCACACCAGTTGTTTTCACAATTTCTTTCAGAGTACGTTGTCTGATCATCTGATTGCCTCTTTGAAGTGCTACAAATCACGGTCGTCTAAGACGCCGACCGTGAATGCTACCACAATTTTGAACAGTGTCAAATTTGTGCCTGAATATTAATCAGCCTGACGACGTAAAAATGCCGGAATATCCAAATATCCGCTCTCTTTTTCCTGCTTAGGCGCCGTATTCTGGCTGCCTGACGCTGTAGAAGAGGAAACAGGCGTCGATGGCTGAGGAGTAACCTGAGGTCTTTCCTGCAAAGTTTGTGCCGGTTTTTCTTCCACCTTCGCAGCCACAACAGGTTGTGGTGCTGCAGTTGGTTGAGCGACTTTAGCTTTACCACCTGAAACTAACGTGATGTCTGGTTTCTTATCGTTACCGATACCGGTAGCAACCACCGTCACTCGAATTTCATCCGCCATGTCTGGATCAAGTGAAGTACCGATTACGACTGTTGCGTTATCCGAAGCAAACGCTTTAACCGTATTACCCACTGTTTCAAACTCATCTAGACGCATGTCTAGACCAGCGGTAATGTTAACCAGTACGCCACGAGCACCTGCAAGGTCGATATCTTCGAGAAGTGGACTAGAAATAGCCATTTCCGCCGCTTCTTCTGCACGATCTTCACCTTTTGCCACACCGCTACCCATCATCGCGTGACCCATCTCAGACATCACTGTACGAACGTCCGCAAAGTCCACGTTGATCATGCCAGGGCGAGTAATGAGCTCGGCGATACCTTGCACTGCATTTTTTAGTACATCATTCGCGCTAGCAAAGGCTTCCAACAAAGTGATGCCGCGACCAAGCACTTTTAGCAGCTTTTCGTTTGGAATGGTGATCAATGAATCAACATGCTTTGATAACTCATCGATACCTTGCTCAGCAAACGCTAAGCGCTTCTTTCCTTCGAAACTGAACGGCTTGGTTACTACTGCAACCGTAAGGATGCCTAGCTCTTTCGCAACTTCTGCAATAACCGGAGCAGCACCTGTACCAGTACCACCGCCCATGCCAGCTGCGATAAATACCATATCGGCACCAATCAGCAATTCTTTAATTCTTTCTTTGTCTTCAAGAGCTGCGTCACGACCAACTTGTGGGTTTGCACCTGCACCCAGACCTTTAGTGATGTTGCCACCAATCTGGATCACATTGCCCACACTTGTCTTACGAAGTGCTTGTGCATCCGTATTGACGCTGATGAACTCCACGCCTTCGATGGATTCACGCACCATGTGTTCTACAGCATTACCGCCGCCGCCACCAACCCCAACGACTTTAATTACAGCATCGTCAGACATTTCCATCATCGGTTCAAACATGTGTTATCTCCGTTTTTCCTGCAACTCTCAGGTTAAAACTCTTTTTGTATCCAATTACGCAGCTTGCCAAACAAGCCAGTGACTGCCGAACGTTTAGGCTCGTTGTAGTCACTATCATCGCTTGAGCGCATATCTCGTGCGTAATGAAGTAATCCAACTGCCGTGGAATGATACGGCTCTTTTACATAATCAGTTAAGCCACTCACTTCTAGTGGCTTACCAACGCGAACTTGATTGCGGAACACTCGCTCCGCACATTCTACTAAACCTTCAATTTGGGCTGCCCCTCCGGTGAGGACAACTCCCGCAGCAAGATGGTGCTTAATTCCATCTTCACGCAGCTTCATTTGAACAGATTCAATAGTTTGGTTAACTAATCCCATAAGTTCAGAATAGCGCGGTTCAATCACCTCAGATAAAGTTTGACGTTGCAAACTCCGAGAGGGACGCCCACCAACGCTTGGGACGTTAACCGTATCATCCTTGCTGACTAGCTCACTCAGAGCACAGCCATATTTCACTTTGATCTCTTCGGCATCACTCACGGGTGTACCAAAGGCAAAAGCGATGTCGCTGGTGACAGCATTGCCAGCATAAGAGAACACTTCAGTGTGTCGAAGTGCACCGCCCGTCCAGATTGCTACGTCCATGGTGCCTGCGCCGATATCGACCACACACACACCCAGCTCTCTTTCATCTTCTGTAATGACCGCATTGCTTGCCGCCAAACCAGAAAAGACAATTTGCTCGACTTTTAAACCACAACGCTCTACCGCTTTAATTATATTACGCGCCATGTCGTTGTGGCAGGAAATAAGATGAACACTTACTTCCATTCTCACGCCAGACAAACCAAGAGGGTTTTTAATGCCTTCTTGATAATCGATAGTGAACTCTTGTGGAATCACATGAAGGATTCTCTGCTCATCACCGATTTTAATGGATTTAGCTGTATGTATAGCACGATCCATATCTTCTTGTGAGACTTCTTCATCGGAAATGGTACCCATGCCCTTTTCTATGCGGCTGGCAATATGCTTCCCCGATAAAGAAATAAATACGTTGCTGATTTGGCACTCAGCCATCATTTCAGCTTGATCGATCGCTCTCTGGACAGATTTCACCACAGATTCAAGATCGTTCACGCCGCCTTTATCCATACCACGAGATGGGCTACTGCCTGCTCCAATGATATTAATTTGACCATCAGGCAGAATTTCGCCTACCAGAGCGGATACGGTTGCAGTGCCTATATCAAGACCAACAATAATGTTGTCATCGGCGGTCTTAGTCATCTGTACTCTCTTATTCTGACTCTTGCTCTGGGAACCAACCAACAGCGGCTCCCGTGTCATACCTGAGGTCAACATAGCTGACCTTATCAGCTTTGCTGCCTAATTGGCGATAGAGCGAAAAAAACCTCGCCACTCGCTCATCCAAAGACTCTTTGCCTAATTCAAGGCGAATACCATTATCTAGGATAATTTGCCAAGCGCGTCGGTCATTTAATACTAATGAAGAAATCGATAAGCCTAACTTACTAAACTCAGGGTTCATTTCTCGATACTTTTTCAGTACCTCAACCCCAGTCGCAACTGGCCCGTAAAGTTTGACTCTCTCTTCATTCAGTTGCGCGACGTCACCATCAAAGACCATTCCATCTTGATTGAGTAATGCGTTGCCATTCCAAATCGCCGCGGCACGGTGCTCGGTGATAAACACTTTCACCGTATCTGGCCATTGCTTGCGAATGGATGCATGCGCAACCCAAGGCAAGGCTTCCACGCTTTCTTGCAACACCGAAACGTCTTGCGACATAAAGGTGCCGATATGAGTAATACTGCCAAAGGCATGCTGCACATCATCAGCTGTGACGTACTGCAAATCCCCTTGCAGAATTATCTTTGATAAAGGCAGGCGTTGGTCATCCCACATCCAACTCAAGGTTGAATACAAAATTGAGCCGATTAAAGCGACAACCAATACGAAAAATGCAGCGCCAATTATTTGGTGCTTTTGTCTCTTCCAGTGCAAGGGAAGTACATCAGCTTCATCAACTGCTATTTCTGTCAAAGTTAACGCTTCCTGACTTTGTTCAAATACTCTTTATTCAGCGGATATTCGCGAGCGAAAAGTAATGACTTTAACTTCGGGATTATACTGAGCTCTTGTAAACTATCAAACATTGATAGAGAGAAATCGCAACGAAGTTATCGCAAATACGAGATCTGCGTTACTAACTGCTTAATATCCGCCACAAATGGCTATTTTGCTTTCATATTACTGATATTTAGCTCAAGTGCAGCCAATTGACGGGCGACTTTACCAATATCCCCCGCACCTTGTGCTAATAACAGATCGCCTTCTTGTAAAATGTTCGCCAATACCTCTGGCAATTGCTGGGTATCAGCAACAAAAATAGGATCGATTTTTCCACGGCTGCGAATCGTGCGGCACAATGAACGGCTGTCCGCTCCAGCGATCGCTTTTTCACCCGCCGCGTATACATCCAACATGACCAGCACATCAACCTGCTCAAGCACGTTTGCGAAGTCATCGTAGAGATCTCGGGTACGGCTATAACGGTGGGGTTGGAAAATCATCACTAGACGTTTGTCTTGCCAACCATTACGAGCGGCATGAATGGTCACATCCACTTCGGTTGGGTGATGGCCATAATCATCAACCAGCATTACGTTTCCATTGCCTGTTTCGAACTCACCTAGATGTTCAAAACGGCGACCAGTGCCCTGAGTACCAATCATGGCAGCAAGGATCGCGTCATCACCAATTTCATCTTCCGTTGCCACAGCAATGGCTGCAGCGGCATTCAATGCATTGTGGCGGCCAGGAATATTCAGGGTAATATCCAGCGCTTCGCAATCTTTGCGGACCACGGTGAATTTTCCTTGCTGGCCTTCTTGGCGATAATTTTCAATACGAACATCGGCATCTTCCGAGAAGCCGTAAGTAATGACTTGACGACTGATGCGAGGGATCAGCTCGCGAATCACCGGATCATCATTACAAACAATCGCCTGACCATAAAATGGCAAATTGTGTAAGAAGTCGATGAAGGTTTGCTTCAGTGTTTCGAAGTCACCGCCATAGGTATCCATATGGTCAGCTTCAATGTTGGTGACAATACACACCATCGGTTGCAAATGTAAGAACGACGCATCACTTTCATCGGCTTCAGCAATCAAAATGCGGCTAGAACCTAAACGCGCATTGGTGCCTGCACTTTTTACCAGGCCACCATTCACGAACGTTGGATCCAGTCCCGCTTCTGAATATATTTGCGTTACCAATGCTGTCGTGGTGGTTTTACCATGCGTACCAGCAACGGCAATGCCGTGACGAAAACGCATCAGTTCTGCCAACATTTCTGCACGGCGAACTACCGGAATACGAGCTTCACGCGCCGCTTTAACTTCTGGGTTCGCTTCATTGATCGCTGTTGAGACAACAACAACACTCGCCTCTGCAACATTCGTCGCTTGGTGGCCGATATACACTTTTGCCCCTTTTTGAGCCAAGCGCTCAGTAACGGCATTTTCTGCAATATCAGAGCCGGTGATTTGATACCCTTCATTGAGCAACACTTCGGCGATGCCGCTCATGCCTGCACCACCAATCCCAATGAAGTGGATGGATTTCACTCGGCGCATCTCTGGGACCATAGCGCGAATCTGTGCAAGATCTTGCTTGTGTTGAATAGTCATTAACCTGTTCTCTTTATTTCTGTTCAGTTAGGGCGACAATCGCATCCGCCACAACTTGGTCGGCATTATTTTGTGCTGCTGCTCGGGCGTGAAGCGCCATTGAGAGCAATGTATCTCGACCTAATTTTTGAATTTCTCCCGCAAGCTTATCCACCGTCAGTTGTGGCTGCTCAATCATCAGCGCGGCTCCGCATGCCACGAGATGATCTGCATTCAACGCTTGTTGACGATCTTTGTGCATAAATGGGATAAAAATGGCCCCTACGCCAGCGGCAGAGACTTCCGATACGGTCAGAGCTCCAGAGCGACACACCAATAGGTCGGCCCAAGCGTATTGCGCAGCAACGTCATCAATGAACTCGCTCACCTCAACGTGCTCAACGCCTGCTTGTTGATAGGCCAGACGCACTTCATCTGCACTGCCTTTACCCGCTTGATGGCGAATCTCAAAACCAGAACCGAGTTGCGCCATCACTTGAGGCATGGTTTGATTGAGGATTCTGGCACCTTGGCTGCCACCCATCACTAAAATGCGTACTGCACCGTCTCTATCCTGCATTCTCTGCATGGGTTCAGGAAGGGCAACGACATCTTCACGTACCGGATTACCTACGACTTGTGCATCTTTAAACGCCCCCGGAAAGGCCTGAAATACCTTTTTAGCGATTTTCGCTAGCCAGTGGTTGGTTAGCCCTGCCACCGCATTTTGCTCATGCAGGACCACTGGAATGCCAGATAGCCAAGCAGCAATACCACCAGGACCACTTACGTAGCCGCCCATCCCTAACACCGCATCCGGCTGCCAACGCTTAATGTGTGCCTTCGCTTGAAAAATAGCATTGAGGATTTGGAAAGGCGCCAAAACAAGGCGTTTGATGCCTTGGCCACGCAAGCCTTTGACTTGAATGAAATCGATATCGATACCATGTTTTGGCACCAACTCTGCTTCCATACGATCCGCTGTTCCGAGCCAGCGGATTTCCCAGCCTTGTTGCTGCAATTTTTTCGCCACCGCCAAGCCAGGAAAAACGTGTCCACCTGTGCCTCCTGCCATGACCATTAATCTTTTATTCTTTTTCATCTGTCTGTAAGTCTGCTTTATTGCCCATCGAGATAAGTCGGCATTCATGATCAATTCTCAGAAGAATCGATACAGCGATGGACATAATAATTAAACTCGAACCACCGTAACTGATCAGCGGTAACGTAAGACCTTTGGTAGGGACCATCCCCGCTGCTGCCCCTACATTAACTAGGGTTTGAAAAGCGAACCAGATACCAATACCAAAAGCGAGATATCCACCAAACTGCAATTGATGTTCAAACGCTTTTTTACCGATAAACACCGCTTTGATCACTAGGCTAAAAATGAGCGCTAAGATCAGCACCACGCCAATGAAACCAAGCTCTTCTGCCATGACAGCAAACACGAAGTCGGTGTGAGCTTCCGGCAAATACTCTAGTTTTTGAATCGAGTTACCCAAACCTTGACCAAACCATTCACCACGACCAAACGCCATTAATGATTGAGTCAACTGATAGCCGCTACCAAATGGGTCTTCCCAAGGATCTAAGAAAGACGTCACACGTCTTACACGATACGGTTCGATGAGAATCAATCCTACGACTGCGGTAATCCCAGCGACCATCAACGCCAGAAACTGACTCAATTTGGCTCCAGCGATAAAAAGCATGCCAAACAAGGTCACCAACATAACAACGACCGTACCCAAGTCTGGTTGCCCAAGTAGCAATAGCGCTAACGCGCCAAAAACCATAATGGGTTTCATAAAGCCACCAAAAAAGGTCGCTCTAACTTCATCCTGTTTACGAACCAAATAACCGGACATGAAGATAAACAGTGCAAGCTTGGCCACTTCCGCTGGCTGCAGGTTAAAAAGCCCTAGAGGGATCCAGCGTGACGCGCCATTCACCGATTTACCCGCAATTAAAACCACCACCAGCAACGCAAATGCGATGCCCAACAAATAGTGGCTATGGCTTTGCCACTTCTGCAGTGGGATTTGCAACACTACCGCGGAGGTGCCCAACGCCAAGCACAAAAAAGTGGCGTGGCGGAACATAAAGTGAAAAGGCTGATCCGTCAGACGAGAGCTGATAGGAAAGGATGCCGATGTCACCATCACCAGCCCCGTCAGCATTAAACACAATGCAATCCAAACCAACTGCCTATCAAACAAGGCGTCTGGTGGTGAGTGGCGAAACCAGCCGAACAAATTGTTTTTGATATTACCTACCATCACCAAACATCGTGCCTTGTTAAAAATCA
>NZ_NPKW01001399.1:0-822 GCF_002265885.1 Vibrio sp. 03_296 | reverse complement strand
ACCTACATGAAGTGGGAGAACGGGATAACCGAACCTAAAGCAACGCAGGTCAGCCAACTAGCGAAGATATTGAAGTATACAGAGAGATGTTCGAGGTAAGCTAACACTCGCTATAGTCTGGAAGATTTCATTTACAGGCTTAACTCAGAGAGGCCATCACCTGAGATGCAGATTCTTAAATTATGGAAACTGTTGAAGATCATGAAAGTTCTTTAAGAGCCTAAGCCAAAGACAGAACAACAGTACTACGAAATGCAAGCAGATGAAGAGTACGTGAATAAGATAAGAGTCTAAATATTGGACTAGAGTAGACTATTAAAGATAGTGTACTCTCGCCCCTCCTCCTCCTTCGCTCAGCCTCGCTACGTCGTTCGTCGTTGGGCGAGAGAAAAGACGGCTTAGCAGGGCGCGAGGTGAATTTAGTGAGAGCTAGGAGGATAGAGAACGCGAAAAAACATTAGGGAGCGCTGGAATATTGCGAACGCTCTTTCATCGACTGGAAGTTATGAGGATATGCAGTAGCATAAATCCGGTTGATGTTGGGGCTAACGTTCGGCCTAGCCCCTTCGGGGCTAACGTTCGGCCTAGCCCCTTCGGGTCGGTTTCAGTGAGTATGTCATGTGTTCGTTAAGTTCGACATTATGTAAATTATGTTACGGGCTTCCACTTCAAAGCGATTCTCACGCCTAGCATGTACGCAGCAAGCTGCGACAATGAGCAAGTTCTTCGCCCACCCTTTGCGCGCGTCAGGCCAAAGGCAAACCCTCAACATAATTCAGAACCATAATGCGCACTTTGGCATTTCAGCTTGGGATGGTTTTC
>NZ_NPKW01001398.1:0-413 GCF_002265885.1 Vibrio sp. 03_296 | reverse complement strand
TTATAAAGCAACGCCTGACCATTCGGACATTGGTAGCAGTCTCTTTGCGCGTCGTAAGTAAAGTGTTTCTTTTTGAACGCATTTTTCGTTCTCGATGGACGTCGATAACCGAACACGCCAAGAATACCTCGACGTTCAAGTGACTCCGCCACTGGAGCGGTAAAGTAGCCCGCATCCAGTCCAACGGCTATCGGGTTCAATTGGAATGTAGCAAGCGTGTAATCTAAGCGTTGAACGTAAGGCTGTGAGTCATTGATGTTCGCCGCGGTGGTATAGGTATCGAGGATAATTCCATGTTGACCATCAACGGTTCGATGGTCGAGGTAGAAGAAGCCTTGTGGCTTATTATCACGAGTCATGAAGCCACTCTCTGGGTCAGTGGTGCTGGTTTTGGTATTCTTTGTTTTTGACTC
>NZ_NPKW01001397.1:0-465 GCF_002265885.1 Vibrio sp. 03_296 | reverse complement strand
GCGTTAGACCGAGAAAAAGCGGGTAAGAAGCCTCTTAAGGCTCGTGAATCAGAGTCAAAAACAAAGAATACCAAAACCAGCACCACTGACCCAGAGAGTGGCTTCATGACTCGTGATAATAAGCCACAAGGCTTCTTCTAYCTCGACCATCGAACCGTTGATGGTCAACATGGAATTATCCTCGATACCTATACCACCGCGGGCAACATCAATGACTCACAGCCTTACGTTCAACGCTTAGATTACACGCTTGCTACATTCCAATTGAACCCGATAGCCGTTGGACTGGATGCGGGCTACTTTACCGCTCCAGTGGCGGAGTCACTTGAACGTCGAGGTATTCTTGGCGTGTTCGGTTATCGACGTCCATCGAGAACGAAAAATGCRTTCAAAAAGAAACACTTTA
This sequence comes from Vibrio sp. 03_296, assembly GCF_002265885.1. Classification (NCBI taxonomy): domain Bacteria; kingdom Pseudomonadati; phylum Pseudomonadota; class Gammaproteobacteria; order Vibrionales; family Vibrionaceae; genus Vibrio; species Vibrio sp. 03_296. The sequence goes on along the minus strand of NZ_NPKW01001397.1, from coordinate 59 downwards.
CTTACGACGCGCAAAGAGACAGCTACCAATGTCCGAATGGGCAGGCGTTGCTTTATAAA
>NZ_NPKW01001396.1:0-865 GCF_002265885.1 Vibrio sp. 03_296 | reverse complement strand
TATTTTCGCGGGTTTTTCTCTCGCACCACAAGGAGGCTCCGATGCGTGAATGGCTGAATCGTTATGACACGACCTTACCCACTTACAATCTTGGGCGGTGCCTGGGGTATTACGTGTTTTGTCGTCCTTTGGGTGGCCTGGTGGGTGTTCTTCAATGCCGGATTAAGCAAAATAGCCTCATGGATGAGCACCCTCTATCTGTTCGAGTTTGAATATCAGGTCCCTATTTTACCCTGGGAGTTTGCCGCCTATCTCGCCACAGCGGCCGAACTCAGCTTGCCGCTCTTACTCGCCCTCGGCGTGTTTACCCGCATCACCAGCCTAGTGTTATTTGCCTTTAATGCGATGGCCGTGATCCTCCTTACCGCGTTTTGTGGGAGAGAGGCTTTTTACGATCATCAACTATGGGGGCTGATGCTGCTGTATGACGTTTCGTGGGGCTGCGGGGCGAATTTCGCTCGATCACTGCTTTCGCCAAGAAATAGAGAAACGCTAGAAAGAAAAATCCCCGCTTAAATGGCGGGGATTTTTTTATTTGTTCTGTAGATAAGCAAGCAGCTCGTCAGCGGAAATGCCTTGCTGGGCAAGTTCTTTCGCCATGGATTCAACCTGCTCTCCTTTACGCGAATTGATAACCTGCTGAAACTGATAAACAATATCTCGGAGAACATGCAGCGGCACTTGTTTGGCAGCACTACGGATTCGCTCTTCGCTTTGATTGCCCAACTCAACGAGCAATTTGCCAAACATAATTTTCTCTGGCGACTCTTCCATCTGTTCAAGAATTCGAGCCATTTCATAAGTGGTTAACGACATTACCTATCAATTCCGTTAAGTGTCGAATGGTGGAGTGAGCGACAAATAT
>NZ_NPKW01001395.1:0-419 GCF_002265885.1 Vibrio sp. 03_296 | reverse complement strand
TTTATAAAGCAACGCCTGACCATTCGGACATTGGTAGCWGTCTCTTTGCGCGTCGTAAGTAAAGTGTTTCTTTTTGAACGCATTTTTCGTTCTCGATGGRCGTCGATAACCGAACACGCCAAGAATACCTCGACGTTCAAGTGACTCYGCCACTGGAGCGGTAAAGTAGCCCGCATCCAGTCCAACGGCTATCGGGTTCAATTGGAATGTAGCAAGCGTGTAATCTAAGCGTTGAACGTAAGGCTGTGAGTCATTGATGTTGCCCGCGGTGGTATAGGTATCGAGGATAATTCCATGTTGACCATCAACGGTTCGATGGTCGAGRTAGAAGAAGCCTTGTGGCTTATTATCACGAGTCATGAAGCCACTCTCTGGGTCAGTGGTGCTGGTTTTGGTATTCTTTGTTTTTGACTCTGATT
>NZ_NPKW01001394.1:0-411 GCF_002265885.1 Vibrio sp. 03_296 | reverse complement strand
TCACTTTCTTCATGTTTTTGCTTTGAGTRCAGTCATCCCTCATTGGACAGAACGCACACTCTTTCGGGTCTGAGTGGTATTCTCGGTAGGCATCGCGTGATGTGGTTTTATAAAGCAACGCCTGACCATTCGGACATTGGTAGCAGTCTCTTTGCGCGTCGTAAGTAAAGTGTTTCTTTTGAACGCATTTTCGTTCTCGATGGACGTCGATAACCGAACACGCCAAGAATACCTCGACGTTCAAGTGACTCCGCCACTGGAGCGGTAAAGTAGCCCGCATCCAGTCCAACGGCTATCGGGTTCAATTGGAATGTAGCAAGCGTGTAATCTAAGCGTTGAACGTAAGGCTGTGAGTCATTGATGTTGCCCGCGGTGGTATAGGTATCGAGGATAATTCCGTGTTGACCATCA
>NZ_NPKW01001393.1:0-1100 GCF_002265885.1 Vibrio sp. 03_296 | reverse complement strand
AGCAGGACTTCTACTCGTTTAGAGTAGAGGTTAAATGTCCGAAATGTTTTAGCAACCTTTCATTTCTAGCTGATGATATGATTCCAATAGAAGATTTGAACATAGGCCTTTTTCCCAAAGGATTTACAAAACATTAACTAGAAGAGAAGAGCTGGCGGAAATGTTTTTGAAAACGAGAGAGGATTAGTTTCTTATAGCGATGCAGTGCAAATGTAAGTCTTGTGGAACAAAAAGTGCAGTAATTGCAGGAATAGGAGAAATCCAACCAAACCAGACTGAATGTTGTTGTTGAAGGTGTTGTTGCGGAGCTTAGTCCCAAAAATAGCAGGGGTAACACTCGCCCATGCCATAGAAGTTGATTTTGCAACGAATCGTAAGAATCCAGGTTTTAGGTTGAGTGAAGATATGCATAAGGCGAAGGCCATGCTCGAAGAGAGAGGCGTTGTGTTTCCGCCGCCCACGCCTAGAGAGGTTCGAGAGGCGTTAAAGCAAGGGCAATAAAGATGCATTAGCGCGTCGTAGTCGCAAAGTGACTTGGCGAGTATCACAACGGAAAGTACCGTTGGTATTTTTATCTACCCAACAGTCACACGCCAATCATGCTGGTGGAAGATGAGCGATGCTACTTCTACCAATGTGACCAAATTGGCACACCTTTGGCTCTGGTGGATGAACAAGGCTCCATTGTTGCAAGCCCGTTACGACACATATGGACGTGCGCACATTGAGGTGGAGAGCGTTGGCAACCCGCTCCGTTTTCAAGGCCAATATCACGATGTGGAAACAGGGCTTCACTACAACCTTGCCCGTTACTGGACGACCCCAGAACTGGGGCGCTTTATTCAGCCAGACCCGATTGGGCTTTTAGGCGGCGTAAACCATTATCAAATATGCTCCCAATCCGGTGATGTGGGGTAGACCCGCATGGTTTATGTGCCCAAAGAGGACACTCCTGCAATAAAAGCTGGCGTGAACGATACCCAACCGCAACAGCCCGATGTTTTACGCGATGGCTCAGGCAATACGCCAGCGCGGTGAAAACAGCCAGCCGACTATCAATACATGCCATAGCGCCAGATGAATACAAAGGTGCTGCACTT
>NZ_NPKW01001392.1:0-277 GCF_002265885.1 Vibrio sp. 03_296 | reverse complement strand
TCACTTTCTTCATGTTTTGCTTTGAGTGCAGTCATCCCTCATTGGACAGAACGCACACTCTTTCGGGTCTGAGTGGTATTCTCGGTAGGTCATCGCGTGATGTGGTTTTATAAAGCAACRCCTGCCCATTCGGACATTGGTAGCTGTCTCTTTGCGCGTCGTAAGTAAAGTGTTTCTTTTGAATGCATTTTTCGTTCTCGATGGACGTCGATAACCGAACACGCCAAGAATACCTCGACGTTCAAGTGACTCCGCCACCGGAGCGGTAAAGTAGCCC
>NZ_NPKW01001391.1:0-529 GCF_002265885.1 Vibrio sp. 03_296 | reverse complement strand
ACTGTTTCACTTCGACGTCGATAAGTCTTCTTGCCATAGGAAGAGAGCCGCATTTGATTTGCTCTCTCTACGGCATCGCTATAGATATGCCGATGTAATCACTTTCTTCATGTTTTTGCTTTGAGTGCAGTCATCCCTCATTGGACAGAACGCACACTCTTTCGGGTCTGAGTGGTATTCTCGGTAGGCATCGCGTGATGTGGTTTTATAAAGCAACRCCTGCCCATTCGGACATTGGTAGCTGTCTCTTTGCGCGTCGTAAGTAAAGTGTTTCTTTTTGAATGCATTTTTCGTTCTCGATGGACGTCGATAACCGAACACGCCAAGAATACCTCGACGTTCAAGTGACTCCGCCACYGGAGCGGTAAAGTAGCCCGCATCCAGTCCAACGGCTATCGGGTTCAATTGGAATGTAGCAAGCGTGTAATCTAAGCGTTGAACGTAAGGCTGTGAGTCATTGATGTTGCCCGCGGTGGTATAGGTATCGAGGATAATTCCGTGTTGACCATCAACGGTTCGATGGTGAGGT
>NZ_NPKW01001390.1:0-402 GCF_002265885.1 Vibrio sp. 03_296 | reverse complement strand
GTTGCTTGGCATCTGCAAAGCTCCGTTCTACTGTTTCACTTCGACGTCGATAAGTCTTCTTGCCATAGGAAGAGAGCCGCATTTGATTTGCTCTCTCTACGGCATCGCTATAGATATGCCGAGTAATCACTTTCTTCATGTTTTGCTTGAGTGCAGTCATCCCTCATTGGACAGAACGCACACTCTTTCGGGTCTGAGTGGTATTCTCGGTAGGCATCGCGTGATGTGGTTTTATAAAGCAACGCCTGMCCATTCGGACATTGGTAGCWGTCTCTTTGCGCGTCGTAAGTAAAGTGTTTCTTTTTGAACGCATTTTTCGTTCTCGATGGACGTCGATAACCGAACACGCCAAGAATACCTCGACGTTCAAGTGACTCYGCCACTGGAGCGGTAAAGTAGCCC
>NZ_NPKW01000139.1:0-34596 GCF_002265885.1 Vibrio sp. 03_296 | reverse complement strand
ATTCTACGCGGTTTTGCTCAGGTGCAGGCTCGTCCGTTTGCTGCGCTTTTCGCGCTTTAGCACGCGCAATCGCTGCAGTGACGGCCGCYTTTTTAGGATCGTCATCTGCGACTTGCGATTCTTCGCGATTTTGCTCAGGTTTAGGTTCGTCTGCTTGCTGCGCTTTTCGTGCTTTGGCGCGAGCAATTGCCGCGGCTACAGCCGCTTTCTTATCTTCAGGTTCCTCTGCCGATGATTCGGATGAAGCAAGTGGTGGTTGCTGCGCTTTTTTCGCTTTTGCTCTTGCAATGGCGGCGGCGACCGCAGATTTCTTATCCCCTTGCTCTTGAGAGTCTGGGATTGTAGATTGCTCTTTCTCTGCTTTTCGCTCGCGAGCAAGACGCTTACGTTCTTCGCGTAACTTCACCATTTCTGAATTGTCTGGTTCAGACGAACCGGAGTCAGCAGCGGCGGCTTGTTTGGCTTTTGCTTTGGCAATGGCAGCAGCCACTGCCGGTTTAACGCTTGGTGTTTGCTCGCTATCTTGAGTTTTTTGCGCTTTAACACGAGCGATAGCGGCGGCAATGGCGTCGTCGCCTCCCGTGGATTTCATTTCCTTACGGCGATCTTCCGCGGCTTTCTTAAAGCGGTTCTCGCGTTCTTCTTTCTCGCGCTCCATGCGCGCCTTTTTCTCTTCAAAGCGAAGCTTGGCACGTTCTGCTGCGTCAGCTTCTTGCGCGCGCGTTCGAATTTCGGCTTTGGCTTGACGATAATAGCTGACAAGCGGGATTTCACTTGGGCACACAAAGGCACAAGCGCCACATTCGATACAATCTTTTAAGTTTAGCTCTTCACACTTGTCGAACTCTTCGGCTTTCGCGTGCCATTGTAGCTGCTGAGGAAGCAGTGAAGCAGGACAAGCTTCAGCGCATGCGCCGCAGCGAATACATTCCATTTCGTAACCCGCTGGAGAAATCTCTTTGCGAGTTGGAGCCAAAATACAGTTGGACGTTTTGGTGATCGGAACGTTTGCATGAGGCAGGCTAAAGCCCATCATCGGCCCGCCCATAATCAAGCGTGGCAGTTTTTTGTCTGCTTGATAGCCAAATTGCTCTAATAAAGCATGGACTGGCGTGCCCAGCGGTACCCAAACGTTACGTGGTGTCTCGAAGGTGTTACCCGTTAAGGTGACGACTCGATTGACCATTGGTTCGCCATCGATCACCGCGCGTTTGATCGCGTACAGCGATCCCACATTTTGCACAAGGATACCGATATCGGCAGGAATACCGCCCGCGGGAACTTCTTTATTTGTTAGAACCTTAATCAGCTGCTTTTCACCACCGGAGGGGTACTTGGTGGGGATAACGCGAATAACGATGTCTTTATTTTGTGCGGCGGATTCAAGGGCTTTAATTGCTTCGGGCTTGTTATCTTCAATTCCGATGATGGTCAGTTTAGGCTGCAAAATGTGTTCTACAATTTCGATACCTTGTAGAACCTCTTCCGCGTGTTCTTGCAAAAGCTTGTCGTCTGCGGTGATGTACGGTTCACATTCTGCCGCGTTGACAATCAAAATTTCTGTTCGGCCTAAGCCAGATTGGATTTTTTTTGCGGACGGAAAGCCTGCGCCTCCCATTCCGGAAATGCCCGCCATGCGAATCACATCCAAAAGATAGTCACTGTTTTGTTGTGAATAATCGACGACAGGTTGTTTTTCACACCATGTATCTTGGCCATCTGGCGTGATCACCACGCACATTTCGCTCAAACCAGAAGGGTGCGCCACTGTGCGTGTTTCAATGGCCGTTATGGTTCCGGAAGTCGAGGCGTGAATTGGAAGTGTAAAACCGGCATTCGATTGGGTTAGCAATTGCCCTTTTAAGACGTGATCGCCTACGTTGACCAAGATGTTTCCCGGTTTGCCGATGTGTTGTTTGAGCGGCAACACAATCTCATTGGCTAGCGCTGCGTGCACCAAAGGCTGCTGGTTTGACTGGCGTTTGTTTTCCGCAGGATGAACACCACCTGGAAAATCCCAAAGCGCGCCTGTACGAATTTGTTCAATTAAAGACAACATCTTCTTTGCCCTTTAGTTATTCTGATCTCTGCTGGTGGCAGAGTTAGGGTTAGCTTCGGAAATATTGACCACAGGTATAGCATTAAGCTGCCACTTCCATGTTTCCGTGGTTGTCTCCAGAGGGATCATTTCAATACAGTCTGTCGGGCAAGGCGCCACGCATAAGTCACAGCCAGTACATTCATCTTTAATGACCGTATGTAGGGCTTTGGTTCCACCAACAATAGCATCGACCGGACAGGCTTGGATGCACTTGGTGCAACCAATACACATGTCTTCGTGGATAAACGCGACTTTTTTGACTTTTCCTTCGAGATCATGGGCGGATTCTTCCGCTTCAACGCCCATAAGATCGGCCAGTTTTTCAATAGTCGCTTGGCCTCCGGGTGGGCATTTATTGATGCTGTCTCCATTCGCGATGGCTTCTGCGTAAGGACGGCAACCAGGATAGCCACACTGGCCACATTGCGTTTGTGGCAATATGGCATCGATTTGATCCACGATTGGATCCGCTTCGACTTTAAAGCGAATCGAGGCAAAACCAAGGATAGCGCCAAAGAGCGTAGCCAGCAGTGCAATTGCTAGCACGGCAATCATGATGGTTGTCATCTTATTTCACCAACCCCGTAAAGCCCATAAACGCTAGCGACATTAATCCTGCAGTAATCATCGCAATGGAAGCTCCTTTAAAAGGCACGGGCACATCCGCTGCAGAAATGCGCTCACGCATCGAAGCAAACAGAATCAGTACCAAAGAAAAACCAACCGCCGCACCAAAACCATAGATGATGGATTCTACAAACGAGTGGTTTTCATTGATATTCAGTAGAGCAACCCCTAACACGGCACAGTTGGTGGTAATCAAAGGTAGAAAAATACCCAGCAGGCGATAGAGGGTTGGGCTGGTCTTGTGAACCACCATTTCCGTAAACTGGACCACCACTGCAATCACCAAAATAAAGCTCATGGTTCGTAGGTATTCGATGTGCAATGGCTCAAGAATGTAGCTTTCAACAAGATAAGCGCACACGGAGGCCATAGTAAGGACAAAGGTCGTTGCCAAGCCCATACCAATTGCGGTTTCCAATTTTTTTGACACGCCCATGAAGGGACACAATCCGAGAAACTTCACCAGTACAAAGTTGTTTACGAGGACGGTGCCAATCAACAACAAAATATATTCGGTCATAATTATTACGTTCTGCAAATCCGATCCCGATATTATCGTGCTTTGTCCCGGTAATAACAACCAATGAAAGGTAAGGTTTTGAGTAGCTGACGGAATTTTATACGTGGTAAACGATTGACTTAAGGCCGTGCGAGATGTTTAGGCTGGGAAATATAAAAAAACGCCACATCCGAAGATGTGGCGTTTTTTAGAATTTGGCTCCTCCTGCTGGGCTCGAACCAGCGACCTGCGGATTAACAGTCCGTCGCTCTACCGACTGAGCTAAGGAGGAATTGCTTCGCTTAAAAGCGGGACGCATCTTACTCAGCAGGTTTGGGTGTGTCAATAATAATAATGAGACAAAATGCCAAGAAACTGTAAAAAAAGTGCTTTACTTTTCTGCATCCCTTTTCTTTATTGGCCTGCCTTTACTTATCCACCAATTTTGTGGATAAGTGTGTTAGTGAAACTTGAGCAAAATAAAAACAGACACGAACTAGAGTAAGTGCTCAATTATTTTAAAGTATGGTATTTCTTTTTAAATATTGAATTTGAAAGGTTTTTATTAGGAATTGGCATTTATAGAGCTTGTGGATAATTTTTCTGATTTAGGCTGGAATGAACGAAAAAAACAAAAAATGGGGAAAAGATGTGGATGACAAAAACGTCTTTTTTGCTGATAGAGCAATGATTGGGCGGTGGAGGATATCAGAGTTGAAATTGATAAGCCAGAAAAATGTCATGAAATGGTTAACTCTCTTCAACAATAAAAGTGGTCACTGTCGCCTGATTCGTTTGGCTGACTAAAAGTTGTGTTGTATGCCTAAATTGCAACTGTTCTTATGAGGGGTGGGAGTGTATATTTATACAGTTTTTACGTTGTGCTGTAGTGAGAGGAAAAATGAGCAAACTTTACGATCTGGTTTCTGACTATGCGCCATCGGGAGATCAACCAACGGCGATCAAACAACTGACAGAAGGGTTGGATGCTGGTTTGGCTCACCAAACCTTACTCGGAGTGACGGGATCCGGTAAAACATTTACCTTGGCGAATGTGATTGCTCAAGCGCAACGTCCTGCAATTCTACTTGCGCCAAACAAAACCCTTGCCGCCCAACTTTACGGTGAGATGAAAGCGTTTTTCCCAAATAACGCGGTCGAATATTTTGTCTCTTACTACGATTATTACCAACCTGAAGCCTATGTGCCAACCACTGACACTTTTATAGAGAAGGACTCATCGGTCAACGCACATATCGAGCAAATGCGTTTATCTGCCACCAAAGCGTTATTGGAGCGAAAAGACGCCATTATCGTCGCCTCTGTTTCGGCTATTTATGGTTTGGGTGATCCCGAAGCCTACCTGCAAATGATGCTGCATATACGCCGTGGTGATGTGATGGATCAACGCGACATACTGCGTCGTTTGGCTGAGTTGCAATACAGTCGTAACGATATTGCTTTTGAGCGAGGCCAATTTCGCGTGCGCGGAGAGGTCATCGACGTTTTTCCGGCTGAGTCGGACCAAGATGCGGTACGCATCGAGATGTTTGATGATGAGATCGACTGCATTAGTGTGTTTGACCCACTGACCGGAGTGGTCAAACAACGCGATTTACCCCGCTTCACCATTTACCCTAAGACTCACTACGTCACGCCACGAGAGCGTATTCTGCAGGCGATTGAAAACATCAAGCAAGAGCTGCGTGAGCGACAAACTTACTTGCGTGACAATAATAAATTGTTGGAAGAGCAACGTATTAGTCAACGTACCCAGTTCGATATTGAAATGATGAATGAGCTGGGATTCTGCTCTGGCATTGAAAACTACTCGCGTTACCTCAGTGGTCGAGCGGAAGGTGAGCCGCCTCCAACATTATTTGACTACTTACCACACGATGGTTTGTTGATCATCGATGAATCTCACGTGACTGTGCCACAAATTGGCGCAATGTATAAAGGTGACCGCTCGCGGAAAGAGACCTTGGTTGAATATGGTTTCCGTTTGCCTTCAGCATTGGACAATCGACCATTGAAATTTGAAGAGTTCGAAGCTCTTGCGCCACAAACTATTTTCGTTTCAGCCACCCCGGGCAATTACGAGCTAGAGAAAAGTGCGGGCGAAATTGCTGACCAAGTGGTGCGTCCGACTGGTCTGCTCGATCCTGTACTGGAAGTGCGACCAGTGGCGACTCAAGTGGATGATCTGCTTTCTGAGATCCGCATTCGCGCAGTGAAAGATGAACGGGTGTTAGTGACAACACTGACCAAACGTATGGCGGAAGACCTAACTGAATACTTGCACGAGCACGATGTGAAAGTGCGTTACTTACACTCTGATATCGACACGGTTGAACGAGTGGAGATCATTCGTGACTTGAGGCTAGGGGAGTTCGATGTGTTGGTGGGGATTAACTTGTTACGCGAGGGTCTCGACATGCCTGAAGTGTCTTTGGTTGCGATTCTCGATGCCGACAAAGAAGGCTTTTTACGTTCAGAGCGCTCATTGATTCAGACCATTGGCCGTGCAGCCCGTAACCTCCATGGTAAAGCGATCTTGTATGCAGATTCCATCACCAAATCGATGAAGAAAGCGATGGATGAAACGGAACGACGCCGTGAGAAACAGCAAGCGTACAATGAAAAAATGGGCATTCAGCCTCAAGCCTTGAAGCGTAATATCAAAGATATTATGGAGCTGGGCGATATTACTAAATCCCGCAAGCAGAAAGTGAGCAAAACGGTACCATTGTCGAAAGTGGCTGAACCATCGCTGTCCTATAATGTGTTGACACCACAGCAATTGGAAAAAGAAATCACAAAACTGGAAGCGCAAATGTACAAACACGCTCAGAATTTGGAATTTGAGTTGGCCGCGCAGAAGCGTGATGAAATTGAAAAGTTGCGTCAGCAGTTTATCGCTAACAGCTAACATCCGGGTTTAATGGCTACTATTAACAAGTCATTTTTGAAGAACATTGACTGTCATTATTGCAGACAAAAAAAGCCAACAGTCATTTCACTATTGGCTATCAATTGTGAACACTAGGTTCACTAACAACGTCAGTTGGCTAGGTGACCCGAGGGGGTCACTTTAGTTTGTGCATTGTTTGTGCCAATTTTAACGCCGCTAAGTGATGATTATTTACCGCTAAAAGTGAATATTTGCCATTGTCATTTGCAAAATGCATCGCGCAATGCGATTATTATTCAAAACACAAATAACAATTGGCTAGACTATGCAACAAATAACGACAACGAAACAGCGTTACTTGCTGATGGTAGAAGACACCGCTTCCGTCGCAGCCCTCTATCGCTCCTATCTCATGCCATTGGGTATCGATATCAATATCGTGGGTACTGGGCGTGACGCGATAGACAGTTTAAAACATCGCATTCCAGATCTTATTCTGCTGGACTTACGCCTACCGGACATGACGGGAATGGACGTATTGCATGCAGTGAAAGCAAGCCACCCTGATGTTCCTATCATTTTCATGACCGCACACGGCTCGATCGATACTGCTGTTGAAGCAATGCGACACGGCTCGCAAGATTTCTTGATCAAACCCTGTGAAGCTGACCGACTCAGGGTCACGGTGAACAACGCTATCCGCAAGGCGAGCAAGCTAAAAAATGATTCAGACAGCGCCGGAAGTCAGAATTATCAAGGCTTTATCGGCAGTAGTCAAAAAATGCAGCAGGTCTACCGAACCATTGACTCGGCGGCCAGTAGTAAAGCGAGTATTTTTATCACTGGTGAAAGTGGTACGGGTAAAGAGGTGTGCGCAGAAGCCATTCATGCAGCCAGTCGACGCGGAGACAAGCCATTTATCGCGATTAACTGTGCAGCGATCCCCAAGGATTTGATTGAAAGCGAGCTATTTGGGCATGTCAAAGGTGCGTTTACTGGCGCAGCGACCGATCGCCAAGGGGCGGCAGAGCTCGCCGATGGAGGCACACTGTTCCTTGATGAGCTGTGTGAAATGGACCTAGATCTGCAAACAAAATTGCTGCGTTTTATCCAAACGGGTACTTTCCAAAAAGTGGGCTCTTCAAAAATGAAGAGTGTTGACGTGCGCTTTGTGTGCGCGACAAACCGAGACCCTTGGAAAGAAGTACAAGAAGGGCGCTTTCGTGAAGATTTGTACTACCGACTTTATGTGATTCCACTGCACTTGCCACCACTTCGTGAGCGTGGAGAGGATGTCATTGAGATCGCTTACTCGTTACTGGGTTATATGTCACATGAGGAAGGGAAAAACTTTGTTCGTTTCTCTCAATCTGTGATAGATAGATTTAATGAATATGAGTGGCCAGGCAATGTGCGTCAGTTACAAAATGTGCTGCGTAACGTGGTGGTTCTTAACAACGGTAAAGAGATTACCATGGAGATGTTGCCGCCTCCTTTGAATCAGCCCTTTGAACGCAAAGAAAGTGCGCAACCTGATCTGAGTGAGTTGATTTCCGTCAGAGATATTTGTCCATTGTGGTTGACCGAGAAACTGGCGATTGAACAAGCGATTAAAGCGTGTGATGGTAACATTCCGAGAGCCGCAGGCTATCTTGATGTCAGCCCGTCGACGATTTATCGCAAGTTACAGGCGTGGAATGAAAAAGAAGAAAAACAGAAAGCATAATGGAATTACTAAACCAGAAGAAAATTGCCTCGTTGACTGAGGAAATAGGTGCCGATAATGTCCCCGTGTTGTTGGAGATATTTTTGAACGAACTTGAGAGTTATTTGAAGGTTCTGTGTGATGCCACCTACAGTGACAAGCTCGTCTATCTTAAAGACATCAGTCATGCCTTAAAAAGCAGTGCCGCCAGTTTTGGCGCGGATGCACTATGTCATTTTGCCGTCGAGATAGATACTCGAGCAAAAGAAGGGGACGCTTTAGATGAAACGCAAGATGTGGTCACAATGATTGACCGTCTGCATCAAACCCAGCAGGCCTACCTCAACTGGCAGGCAAACGGCTTTTGAAATAACGGCTCGTAGATACGAGCCCTTTTAACGTCAAAATACAAGCGATTTACCAAGCCCTAAGTCTGGCTTCGTATGTTTAATCGCTATTCGGTGAGTTGCTGCTCTATAGCGAGGCGTAATTTTTTACGGTCATGACGCCAATCGCGATTCGCGGAAGCAAGAGATTGGGTCACAAAGTGCCATCGATCTTTCAACTCAGGATGCTCAGTATCCCCCAAGACTACGTCAATCTTTCGCCCTTGGCATGCACGCTCACACCATTCGAGTTTCTCTTGAAAGCTCATTCGACCAGCAGGGCCGAATTCTGGACTTAAGTTCGCAACAAAAATCAACTTGGCCTTTTTGTTGTGTGCTATAGCCTTGCCAAGTTCCGGTAATAATAGTGGTGGCATGATACTGGTCAGAAAACTACCTGGGCCGAGAATGATCGCATCCGCCTCTTCAAGCGCTGTAATGGCTTCTTTTGTTGCTGGCACTTCTGGGGAGAGATCTAAGCGGCGCAAATCAGTGTCCATTTCATCCACATTTGTCTCACCAGTGACCCAGCGTCCATCGGTTGATAGCGCGGTCAGATCGGAAGGATGCTCAGACATCGGTAAAATATTCACTTGCACTTTTAGCATGTCGCGAACCAGATTAATGGCATCGAGAGGGCGGACCGATAAGTTGTCGAGCGCCGTCAACATTAGGTTTCCGAGGTTGTGACCATCAAGCTCTCCACTGCCTTTGAAGCGATATTCGAACATCATCGAGCTGATGGAAGGTTCTGTGATCAACTGATTGATGCAGTTGCGTGTGTCTCCCCACGCAATGCCCCCTTGGCAATGGCGAATTCGTCCTGTTGAGCCGCCATTATCTGTGGTCGCGACAATACCCGTTGCATTGCCACCAAACTCTTTGAGAGCCGCAAGCATTCTTCCCAAGCCATGACCGCCGCCAACAGCGACGACCTTTTTGGAAGCGTATATGTTCATTCTGTTCTTCTTATTTTTTCATAACCAACTACAATTTAGAGTATCCCGTTAATAACAGGTACTCACAAGGTGGTAAATTGTGGGTTTAGTGAGATTTTTCTAGATTAGAGCTAGATTCCACTACAAATATTAAGTATTTTAACGGGCAAAGCTACCATTTGACCAATAGGGTCAAGGGTTGCCATAACTCCGAGCTTAACTTGCTAAGTTATTCGACATCAAGTGTTGAATAATACGCGGCTTAAGCCAGTGGCAAAAGGTCACAAGGGCGTATTTGGAAATGACTACGCCTCCCGTGTTTGGAAAGGTGTTCCGTGGCGCAACAATTCGAAGATAGATTCCACCGCAAATTCTATTACTTGCGTCTGTCCGTGACGGACGTGTGTAATTTCAAATGTACTTACTGTTTACCTGATGGCTACCAACCTTCGGGGCAGAAAAACTCGTCTTTTTTAAACCTCGCTGAAATCCGCCGAGTCGTTAAGGCTTTTGCTGACTGTGGCACAAGTAAAGTGCGTATTACTGGCGGAGAGCCAAGTCTGCGTAAAGATTTTACTGACATTATCCATACGGTCGCTTCAACTCAAGGCATCAAACGAGTTGCCACCACCACCAATGGCTATCGAATGGAAAAGCACATTGGAGAATGGAAAGAAGCAGGTTTAAATCAAGTTAATGTCAGCGTGGATAGCCTTGACCCACGTATGTTCCATCAAATCACCGGCGAGAATAAATTTCACCAAGTGATGTCGGGGATTGATAGCGCGTTTGAAGTGGGTTTTGAACAAGTGAAAGTTAACGTTGTGTTGATGAAAGATCTCAACCACAACGAGTTGCCTGCTTTTTTGCACTGGATTAAGCATCGTCCCATCCAATTGCGCTTCATCGAACTGATGCAAACGGGTGAGATGGATACATTATTCCAACAACATCATGTCTCTGGTGTGGCGATTCGCAATCATCTGATCGCAAATGGCTGGTTACTGAAAGTGAAGGCGGCTAATGATGGCCCTGCGCAAGTGTTCGTTCACCCTGACTATCAAGGTGAGATTGGTTTGATCATGCCTTACGAAAAAGACTTTTGTGCGAGCTGTAACCGCTTACGAGTTTCTGCGAAAGGCAAACTGCACTTATGCCTATTTGGTGACCGAGGTGTTGAGCTTAGAGATTTGCTCCAACAGGACTCTCAAGAGTCAGCACTTATTGAACGAATTCAAGCGGAACTGCAAACCAAATCCGTCAGCCATTTCTTAAACGATGGCAACACCGGCATGACGCCACATTTGGCTTCAATAGGCGGATGATCCGCAAAATTAAATTATTCAGCTGGCAATCCCGAATTGCTGGCAACGCAACCAATTTAACTGAGAGAAGGTGAACACATGGGTCACGCAGAAAGTAAATTCCAACCAGCCAACATCGCGGTTCTCACTGTTTCTGATACACGTACGGAAGAAAATGATACTTCTGGTGCGTACCTCGTTGAAAATGCAAAAGAAGCAGGCCACAACGTGGTCGACAAACAAATTGTCATCGATGACATGTACAAGATTCGCGCGATCGTCTCTCAATGGATCGCAGATGAAAACGTGCAAGCGATTATGATCACTGGTGGTACTGGATTCACTTCTCGCGACAGTACTCCTGAAGCACTAAAACCGCTTTTCGACAAAGAGGTTGAAGGTTTTGGTGAGTTATTCCGTCAGGTTTCTTATGAAGAAATTGGCACTTCGACGATTCAATCTCGTGCGATTGCCGGTTTTGCAAATCATACAGTGATTTTTGCTATGCCAGGTTCAACGGGGGCTTGTCGTACAGGTTGGACTAAAATCATCAAGCAACAATTGGATGCGAGCCATCGTCCTTGCAACTTTATGCCTCACCTGAGCGTATAAAGGAGGGTCCATGAGCCAGTTTACTCACATCAACGCCTCTGGCGAAGCAAACATGGTGGATGTGTCTGCCAAAGCTGAAACGGTACGCGAAGCACGTGCGGAAGCGTTTGTGCATATGGCACCAGAGACGTTACAGCTTATTGTTTCTGGTCAGCATCACAAAGGAGATGTTTTCGCGACGGCCCGCATTGCGGGTATTCAAGCCGCCAAGAAAACATGGGACTTAATCCCGCTATGTCACCCTTTATTATTGTCAAAAGTCGAAGTACAGCTAGAAGCGATCGAAGCGGAAAATAAAGTTCGTATTGAATCGGTTTGTAAACTAGCGGGTAAAACCGGCGTTGAGATGGAAGCGCTGACCGCCGCGTCTGTCGCGGCACTGACAATTTACGATATGTGTAAAGCGGTGCAGAAAGACATGGTGATTGGCTCTGTGCGTTTGCTAGAGAAAACGGGTGGCAAGTCTGGACACTTTAAGGTGGAAGCATGATTAAGGTTTTATTCTTTGCTCAAACCCGTGAGCTGGTGGGTGTGGATTCAGTCGATGTTGAGGCAAACTTCGACACCGTTGAATCGCTTCGAGCGCATTTAGCTGAGCAAGAAGGTAAGTGGTCACTTGCTTTAGAGGCGGGCAAATTACTTGCTGCAGTCAATCAGTCGATCGTTCCACTGGAAACAACACTACAAGATGGTGACGAAGTGGCCTTTTTCCCTCCCGTGACAGGGGGGTAGCGTGGATAATCGTATCTCAGTTCAAGTCGAAGATTTCGACATCGCAGCAGAATATGCGTGGTTGTCACAAGGGAGCGCGGCGGGCGCTGTGGTGACTTTTGTTGGCAAGGTGAGAGACATGAACTTGGGCGACAATGTCACGGGCCTAAGTTTGGAGCATTATCCAGGGATGACGGAAAAAGCGCTGGGTGAGATTTGTGATCAAGCCGAGCAGAGATGGCCGCTGCTGAATGTCCGTGTTATTCATCGAGTTGGCGACCTTAATATCGGTGATCAAATCGTGTATGTTGGGGTGTCTAGTGCACATCGCGGTGCGGCGTTTGAGGCTTGTGAGTTCATTATGGATTATCTCAAGACCAAAGCGCCTTTCTGGAAAAAAGAACGCACAACCGGAGCAACTCGATGGGTTGAGTCTAGAGAGTCTGATGCTCAAGCGGCTGAGCGCTGGCAATCATAGCCGTTTCCGCTATATGCTAAATTTGTGATTCAAAGCGATGGTTCTGTCCATCGCTTTTGTTATTTTGCTGTGACAGAGCAGTTTGTTGTGACAGAACAAACGCTCTAACAATTTTTCCCACTTCAATTTCCGTTCGGTGAGTCTCTTCACACTCTTCAATTTTCTGACAATACAATTCCCACAATTCGTTAGACGTCATGTGTCGTAAATGTTAATTTTTGGCTAATTATCTAGCACAAGATGCTGGTATGTGGTTATTTTTTAGATTTATTGGCACTTATAGCTATCGCTGATTGGTCTGGTAAATGAAAATAACCATGAGAAATTAATATACTGGCATAAGGTGCTATTTTCGTGGCGTTCAGTCAGGATTATTGAGTTTTTTGCTACATTTTTATGGCAAATTACTTCAATGATTGCTAATGTGTGCCGCAATCTTTGCAATACTTTTAGTTGTTTTGTTTTCTAAAACGCAGCTAAAAAGTTCTAAAACACTGCCGTTCTGGTGTTTTGGCAAAGAAGTCATGGATGCAAATATAAAACTTGGAGTTTATGCATGTATAAGAACAAAATCACCCAAGCACTTCTTCTTGGTGCTGGTCTAACACTCGCAACTACCTCTCTTTCTGCTCTTGCCGCAGACGTACCAGCTGGAACTAAATTAGCAGCAAAACAAGAACTCGTTCGTGGTAACGGTACTGAAGTTGCTACTATCGACCCGCACAAATCTCAAGGTGTGCCAGAGTCACATGTGATTCGTGACCTATTGGAAGGTCTAGTAAACCAAGATGCAGACGGCAACACCATTCCTGGTGTCGCAACGAGCTGGGAAACGACGGACAACAAGACCTTTACTTTCCACCTACGTAAAGATGCAAAATGGTCTAACGGCGACCCTGTTACCGCGCAAGATTTCGTATACAGCTGGCAACGTGCTGTCGATCCAGCAACAGCATCGCCATACTCTTGGTACATGGAATACACCAAGATGAAAAACGCGAAAGACATTGTTGCAGGTAAGAAAGACAAATCTGAGTTGGGTGTAAAAGCGGCTGACGATTACACGCTCGTTATCGAGCTTGAAACGGCGGTTCCTTACTTTGTGATGATGACTGGTCACACCACCATGAAACCAGTACACAAAGCAACGGTAGAGAAGTTTGGTGATCAGTGGACTAAGCCAGAAAACTTCGTCGGTAACGGTGCATTTGTTGTAGACAAATGGGTTGTTAACGAACGTTTAGAAATGGTTCGTAACACCAAGTACTGGGATGACTCTAAGACAGTGATCAACAAAGTCACTTTCCTACCAATCGAAAACGCGGTTGCAGAAATGAACCGTTTCCTTTCGGGTGAAATTGACTTTACATCAACGCTACCAACTGAGCACTTCAAGCGTCTGAAAAAAGAGCACCCAGAATCGGTTTCTGTTGAAGGTAGCCTATGTACTTACTACTACTCTTTCAACACGAAGAAAAAACCGTTTGATGACGTACGTGTACGTAAAGCAATCTCGTACGCGATTGACCGTGACATCGTATCAAACGCGATCTTAGGTCAGGGTCAGAAGCCTGCCTATTTCCTAACGCCAGAGATCACTGCAAACTTCAACCCAGAACTTCCTGAGTACGGCAAAATGTCTCAGAAAGAGCGTAACGCAGAAGCGGCTCGCCTACTTGAAGAAGCGGGTTACGGCAAAGGCAATCCACTGAAGTTTACTTTGCTTTACAACACCAACGAAAACCACAAGAAGATCGCCGTTGCGCTCGGTTCTATGTGGAAGAAAACACTTGGTCTAGATGTTAATCTTGAAAACCAAGAGTGGAAAACTTACCTATCTACTAAAGATCAAGGTGATTTCGAAGTGGCACGCGCTGGTTGGTGTGGCGACTACAACGAAGCATCTTCGTTCCTAACTCTGATGGTGAGCGCGAATACAACGGGTGGTCAGCACTGGGGTAATGCAGAGTATGACGCTCTGATCGACAAAGCGCTGAAGTCAACATCTGAAGCAGAGCGTACTGCGCTGTACTTGGATGCTGAAAATCTGATGGCAAAAGATATGCCTATCGCACCAATCTACCAATATGTACGTTCGCGTCTACTAAATCCTCGTGTTGGTGGTTTCCCATCAAACAACGCGGAAGAGAAGATCTACTCAAAAGATCTCTACATCATCGCGAAGTAATCACCTAAGCTGATAACTATAAAAATAGAGACACTGCATGTGGCATAGCCGCATGCAGCGTCTAATTTCATTTAAACTGTCACAGACTGAAAGAGTGAGTTTATGCTTAAATTCATCATTAAAAGGATCTTTGAGGCGATTCCAACCATGTTGGTTTTGATCACCGTATCTTTCTTTCTTATGCGTTTCGCACCAGGTAACCCATTTTCAAGTGAGAAGCCACTTCCGCCTGAAGTTATGGCCAATATCGAAGCCAAATATGGCCTAGATAAGCCGGTGCTCGAACAATACACCACTTACTTATTTAACGTTATCCAGGGCGATTTTGGCCCGTCGTTTAAATACCTTGACTATTCCGTAAACGAATTGATTTCCGTTGCGTTGCCGGTATCGGCGAAAGTTGGTTTCATTGCGTTTATCTTTACCGTTATTCTCGGGGTCACGGTCGGCACCATTGCCGCACTCAAACACAATACTTGGGTGGATTACACCATTATGTCTACGGCCATGATTGGTGTGGTTATGCCATCGTTTGTGTTAGCCCCCGCGCTGATCTACCTCTTTGCGCTGCATTGGGATTTGTTCCCTGCAGGCGGTTGGCATGATGGCGGTCTGAAATACCTTGTCCTACCGGTTATCGGTATGTCGCTGCTTTATGTCGCGACCTTCGCTCGTATCACTCGTGGTTCGATGATCGAAACGCTCAACAGTAACTTTATTCGTACTGCTCGAGCGAAAGGGTTGAGCTACCCTTACATCATTGTAAAGCACGCACTCAAGCCAGCTATGTTACCTGTGGTTTCTTACATGGGGCCTGCGTTTGTCGGCATTATTACCGGCTCTGTTGTTATCGAAACCATCTTTGGTTTACCAGGTATTGGTAAGCTATTTGTTAACGCCGCATTTAACCGTGACTATTCACTGGTTATGGGCGTAACGATTCTGATCGGTTTCTTGTTTATTCTGTTCAACGCCATCGTAGATATTTTGTTGGCGATGATTGATCCGAAAATTCGCTACTAACAGGGACGTATATGGTTATGTTGACGAAAAAAGAGAATCTGGAAGCGCTTGAGAAGTTTTCAGAAAACTTAGAAATTGAAGGTCGCAGCTTATGGCAAGATGCCCGCATTCGCTTTATGCGAAACAAAGCTGCGATGGTGAGCTTGTTTATCCTTATGGTGATGACACTTGCTGTCATTTTCCTACCGATGTTAGCGCCTTTCACGTTTGATGATACTGACTGGTATGCCATGCACGTTGGACCAAATGCTGAGCATTGGTTTGGTACGGATAGTTTAGGCCGAGATTTGTACGTTCGTACCTTGATTGGTGGTCGTATCTCACTAATGGTGGGTGTGCTCGGCGCATTGGTCGCGGTTACGATCGGTACGCTCTACGGCGCGGCCTCAGGTTTTATTGGTGGCCGTACTGACCGTATTATGATGCGTATTCTTGAAATCCTTTACGCAGTGCCTTTCATGTTCCTTGTAATCGTTCTGGTGACATTCTTCGGTCGTAACATTGTGCTGATCTTCGTCGCTATTGGTGCCATTGCTTGGTTGGATATGGCGCGTATTGTACGTGGTCAAACACTGAGCTTACGTAGCAAAGAGTTTATCGAAGCCGCCCACGTTTGTGGTGTGAGCAAGTGGAAGATCATCACTCGCCACATTGTGCCAAACGTACTTGGCATTGTTGCGGTTTACTCAACACTATTGATTCCGAGCATGATTCTGACTGAATCTTTCCTTTCATTCCTTGGTCTTGGGGTTCAAGAGCCAATGACGAGTTGGGGTGCACTTCTACAAGAAGGCTCTCAAACAATGGAAGTGGCTATTTGGCAGTTGGCTTTCCCAGCCCTGTTCATGGTTGTCACTCTATTCTGTTTCAACTACGTCGGTGATGGCTTGCGCGATGCGCTGGATCCAAAAGACAGATAATTAGAACGGTAAGATTAAGGAAGCAATGATGAGCTTATTAGATGTCAAAGATCTGCGCGTCGAATTCACCACGCAAGATGGTATCGTGACCGCAGTTAACGATTTAAATTTCTCACTCAATCAGGGTGAAACTCTCGGTATCGTAGGTGAGTCAGGTTCAGGCAAGTCGCAAACCGTATTTGCGATCATGGGTCTGCTAGCCAAAAACGGTATTATCTCAGGCAGCGCAAAGTTCGAAGGTAAAGAAATTCTAAACTTGCCAGAGAAAGAACTGAATAAAGTTCGTGCTGAACAGATTGCGATGATCTTCCAAGATCCAATGACCTCTCTGAACCCATACATGAAGGTGAGCGATCAGCTCATGGAAGTGTTGATGCTGCACAAAGGCATGGGCAAAGCTGAGGCGTTTGAAGAGTCTGTGCGTATGCTTGAAGCCGTGAAAATTCCGGAAGCGCGCAAGCGTATCACCATGTATCCCCACGAATTTTCAGGTGGTATGCGTCAGCGCGTGATGATTGCGATGGCGCTATTGTGCCGTCCTAAACTGCTGATTGCCGATGAGCCGACGACCGCACTTGACGTAACGGTGCAAGCGCAGATTATGGATCTGCTCAACGAGCTCAAACAAGAGTTCAACACCGCTATCATTATGATCACTCATGACCTTGGTGTCGTGGCTGGCTCTTGTGACAAAGTGCTGGTGATGTACGCCGGTCGTACCATGGAGTACGGCACGGTAGATGAAATTTTCTACAACCCAAGCCACCCTTATGCGGAAGGCTTACTTAAGGCGATCCCACGTTTGGATACCGAAGGTGAGATTCTGCCAACCATTCCTGGTAACCCACCAAACCTACTACGCCTACCGCCTGGCTGCCCTTACCAAGAGCGTTGCCATCGCGTAATGGATCGTTGTAAGCGCGAAGCGCCAATCCTGACCCCATTTGCCGATGGTCGTCAACGGGCGTGTTTTTCTGAATGGGAGGCTTGGACAAAATGAGTGCACAAGAGAAAAAAATTCTACTGGATGTAAAAGACCTTAAAGTTCACTTTAGCATTGCATCCAAGTCGGCATGGCCATGGAGCAAGCCGTCGAGTCTTAAAGCGGTTGACGGTGTGAACATTCGTCTTTATGAAGGTGAAACCCTCGGCGTAGTGGGCGAGTCCGGATGTGGTAAGTCTACTTTCGCGCGTGCCATCATTGGTCTGGTGAATGCGACGGAAGGTGAAGTGGTATGGCTAGGTCAAGACCTCACCAAGATGAAAGAAGTGCAACGTCGCGAAACACGCAAAGACATGCAGATGATTTTCCAAGATCCGCTTGCCTCGCTTAACCCGCGTATGACCATCGGTGACATCATCGCTGAGCCACTAGAAACCTTCTACCCTGAACTTGGTAAGCAGGAAGTAAAGTCTCGCGTGAAAGAGATGATGGCCAAAGTGGGTCTGCTACCCAACGTGATTAACCGCTACCCACACGAATTTTCTGGTGGTCAGTGTCAGCGTATCGGCATTGCACGAGCTCTGATCCTGAATCCGAAAATGATCATCTGTGATGAACCGGTTTCAGCACTTGACGTATCGATCCAAGCTCAAGTAGTTAACTTGTTGAAAGAACTGCAAAAAGAGCTAGGCCTTTCTTTGGTGTTCATTGCGCATGACCTTTCGGTGGTAAAACACATTTCTGATCGCGTGTTGGTGATGTACTTGGGTAATGCGGTTGAGCTGGGCACCTCTGAAGCCTTGTTTGCGGACCCTAAACACCCATACACACGCGCATTGATGTCGGCAGTGCCCATTCCAGATCCAAAGTTGGAGCGTGCGAAAACCATTCAAATGCTTGAAGGTGACCTGCCTTCACCGATGAATCCGCCGTCTGGTTGTGTGTTCCGTACTCGTTGCCCACAGGCAACAGAGGCGTGTGCACAAACCAAACCAACGATTCAAGGTAATGACACACACGCAGTGTCTTGTTTACATGTAGAGATGTAATGTAATTCAGCCTGTGACGGGCTTAAGCGCGGTTTCTTTATGAGCCGCGCTTTTTTTATCTCTATTATTTGAGTTTAACCCTGCCTTGTCGGTGATACGTTCAAATTTTTCGAATATCACTTGCAAATATTAGCGCTTAATAAATCACGCCCTTTTCCTATACTGAGAAAAAAGTGAGGAGGGTTCATGGGCAAATTAATTGAAGGGGTATGGCACGACGTTTGGTACGACACAAAGCAGACCAAAGGAAAGTTCGTGCGTGAAGATGCAGGATTTCGAGACTGGATTGAAAATAAACCACAAGCGCCCTTTCAGCCGGAATCGGGTCGCTATCACCTTTATGTTTCGTTAGCTTGCCCTTGGGCGCACCGAACGCTGATTTTCCGCAAATTAAAAGGGCTGGAGGAGCATATTGATGTCACGGTGGTTTGCCCTGACATGCTCAGTGATGGATGGAAGATGGGGTTGCCAGAGCCCTTGTTTGGTCACACCAAATTACATCAAATCTATACCCAAGCAAAACCAGACTATACTGGGCGAGTGACGGTTCCAGTTCTTTGGGATAAGAAAACCAATACAATCGTGAGCAACGAATCATCGGAAATCATTCGCATGTTTAACTCGGCGTTTAATCAACTGACGGGGAATCAAGATGATTACTATCCAGATTCGTTACGCGAGGTCATCGAAGAGTGGAACGCCTTTATTTACCCCAACATCAACAACGGCGTTTATCGTTGTGGGTTTGCCACGACGCAAGAGGCTTATGAAGAAGCGTATAACGCTCTTTTTTCTGCACTCGATCGTGTCGAGCATCATCTCGCGACGCATCGTTACTTAGCGGGCAGCCAAATGACGGAAGCCGATTGGCGCTTGTTCACCACACTGATCCGCTTTGACGCGGTGTACGTTGGCCATTTTAAGTGTAATCAAAAGCGCATTGCGGATTACCCCCATCTTAATGGCTACATGAAAGAGCTGTATCAGATCGAAGGGATTGCTGAAACGACGGATTTCTACCACATTAAACGCCATTACTATTTTAGTCACATTGGAATTAATCCAACGCAAGTTGTGCCACTCGGCCCTGATTTGGATTTGGACAGTGACCACGCTCGTGAGGGTATTGGACGTTAGGGAATTTGCGATCAGATGTCGCGACGTGAACTTAAATAAAACGGAGGTCGTGACCTCCGTTTTTTCTGTTATTGAGCGCTGTTTTCGAAGCAAGCCGCTATTGTGGCTGACAACTCGCCGCCGTCACCATCTCATCGATGATCAGTTGCCCACGAGAGTTGCGAATCTTGATGCGGTACATCAGCCCCATATCGAGTTGGTTTCGCACGGTTGCGTCTTCACAGTATTTACTTACGCTGGTGGAAAGCAGCTCTTGTGTCGGTTTTGCACCAGTTGCGTCGGTGTTGTAGATCATCATGATCTCAACAATGTTTTTCGATGATGAAATACGCATGACTTGAAGTGGACCGTATTCAATCGGTAATCCCGCCGAGAGTACGCCAGCGCGGTTAGACGCCATGAGCTCTAATTGGCGCTCTTTCTCACCATTTGAAGAACAGCCCGCTAATGCCAACAACACTAACGATGCAGAGAGTACTTTTTTAAACATTAGAACACTTTCTTGAAAGGTTTAACGATCACATTGGCATAAACACCCGCTGCGATATAAGGATCGGCATCCGCCCAGGCTTGAGCTTCTTGCAAAGAAGGAAACTCCGCAATGACGGTTGAACCTGTGAAACCCGCGTCACCAGGGTTGTCAGAGTCGATGGCTGGCATCGGGCCTGCAGTTAATAGACGTCCTTCGTCTTGCAATGCTTGCAATCTCTCTAGGTGTTGTGGGCGCACACTAAGGCGTTTTTCCAACGAATTCTCAACGTCCTGAGAAAAAATGACATACCACATTCTCTTTTCCTTTCTAATGGTGATACTAACTTGGCCTAATCTATCTCAATTACAGGGAGTTAGAACAGCTAAATTCGAGAAACTGTGAAACTCTACGGAATTTATGCCGTAACGATAGGCCGTGGTTTGCCGTCTGCATCAATGGCGACATAGTTAAACGTGGCATCGCAAACCATAAAGCGATCTTCGATCCCGTGGTCGCGTACGGGCTTCACCCAAACTTCGAGATTAATCGACATTGAAGTGCGACCGATTTTGGTACATTCACCGTAAACACACACGACATCGCCCACGCTGACTGGTTTTTTAAAGGTAATTCCGGACACGGATACAGTGACGATTCGTCCGTGCGAGATCTCTTTCGCCAAAATACCACCGGCGAGATCGAGCTGAGACATGATCCAACCACCAAATACATCCCCATTGGCATTGGTATCGGCTGGCATGGCGAGGGTTCTTAACAGTAACTGACCCTTTGGAGAGTGAAATTCCTGACTCATTTTGACATCCACAACAAACAAAACAGCGACCAAAGGGTCGCTGCGAAAAATAAGAACAGGATTATAGCAAAAAATGCAGTTTATTCATCCGTTGGCACGTCCGATGACTGGCCATTTTGTTCTTTAGGGAGATGTTTATAAATATAGCCGCCAGTGAGGAGGGTAAAAACCAACGTCGCCGCTAATAAACCAAAGACTTTAAAATTCACCCAAACATCTAAAGGAAGCTGGTAGGCCACATAGATATTCAACCCTGCACAAAAGGTGAAAAAGCCCACCCATGCCCAGTTAATGTTGGCCCATACTGACTCCGGCAAGGTGATCTCTTTGCCCAACATGCCTTTGATGGCCGATTTGCCCATAACATGGCTCACCGTCAAACCAATGGCAAATACGGCGTAGACGATGGTCACTTTCCACTTAATAAAGTTGTCGTCATGCAGGAAAATGGTCATGCCACCAAAAATGGCCACCATCAAGAAGGTGATTAACTGCATCTTCTCAACTTTCTTGTACAAGGCGTAGGTGACAACAATCTGGATGGCTGTTGCGGCAATCAGGGCGCCTGTTGCAACATAGATATCGTACATCTTGTAGAGGGCAAAAAAGATAATTAGAGGAATAAAATCAAGTGTTTGCTTCATGTGGCAAAAATGTTCCTGTCGATTGAATTGCCCACAGTCTAAACAAAACTGGCTTAATGTGAAGTCTTGAAAGCAAATGTTGGCTCTTTGAGGGTTAGGAAGCCCAAAGGCTTCCCGAGATTCGCCGTTTTTAAACCGCGCCCTGAAATTGGGCGATGACACGTTTCATGTCTTCCAAATAGCCTTCGGTGCGGAGATTCTCAACGGTCACCTCAAGTTCATCGTCGGTCATTGAAAAGCACGTTGTTTTGCCCGTGGTTATGCCAAGGTAGTGGTGGTACTCATCTTCGGTAAAATGGCCAATGCGGTCTAACAGTAGTGCCTTCATGCCATGATGGATAAGGCCATAATAGGTGCGTCGATGTAACGTCATAATGCTGTCCTCATTCTGCGTCGAAGCACAAACTGCGTGATGAATTTGACGCTTCTGATGGTTATGAGCACGAAGCAATATGAGTGCCACTTTCAGTTTGCCGCCTTTGGCACCTTCTTCTGGCATAAAAAAGGGGCAACGCATTGGTCACCCCGTTTTGAGAATCAATTTGCAAAAACTGCGATTAAGCTTCTTGCTTGTTCATCTCTGTTTGTTTTTCGTTTTCTTCATCAAGCAGCGCATCGACAATAACGGCACACGCTGCATCACCAGTGATGTTGAGCGCGGTACGAATCATATCGAAGATACGGTCAAGAGCGAACAACAGTGGTAGACCTTCGATTGGAATGCCCGCTGCGAGCAAGACTGCAACGACAAGGAAAGAAGGGCCAGGAACACCGGCTTGACCTACTGCGCCGAGCGTTGCAGTGATGATAATGGCGATGTAAGCACCCATGCTCAAATCGATGTTGAATAGCTGAGCAAAGAAGATCGCGACTAGGCCGTAGTAAATGGCGTTACCAGACATGTTGATCGTTGCGCCCAGAGGCAGAACGAACGATGCGGTGGAGTTGCGAACACCCAGATCTTTCTCTACGGTATCCATAGTCACTGGCAGTGTTGCCATTGAAGAGGCAGTTGATAGCGCAACCGCTTGTGGCTTTTTCATCGCACTAATGAACTTCTTCGCAGAGGTTTTAGTAAACAACTGGATCATCAGTGGGTAAGCAACGAAGCCAAAAATAAGAATCGCGGCAACGTAAACCACAAACAGTTTAAACACCACCATCAGGGCGCCAAAGCCAAAGGTACCAACGGCTTCTGCCATCAGGCCAAATACACCAAGAGGCGCGATGACCATCACTTTGTTGATCATCCAAACCATGGAATCAACAATGCAGTTTACGCCATTCATAATGGGTTCACGCTTCTCTTTCTCTTGTTTAGAGATGGCGATACCTAAGAATAGACAGAAAACGAGGATCTGTAGGATGTTGGCTTCATTGAGTGACTGGAAAACGTTGGTTGGGATCATACCAGTGATGGTAGCCCAAAAAGTAGGAAGTTCACCTTTAGAAGCGTACTCAGCAGAGAACATGCCTTCGACACCTGAAACATCGATACCCATGCCCGGTTTGAAGACTTCACCCATGAACAGGGCAAGTGCAACGGCAAGTGCAGATGTGAGACCGAAGTAACCTAGTGTCACGAAACCTACTTTGCCAGCAGATTGACTATTGCCTAGGCCCGCTGCACCAGAAATTAGGGCAACAGCGACAAGAGGGATAACCAGCATCTTGATCAGGTTGATGAAGATGGCCCCCAGTGGGGCAAACATAGAGGCGCTATCACCCATCAAGGCACCAACGGCAGTACCCACGATCATGGCGATGACAACCTGCACACCAATGTTGCGTAACAAACTCTTTTCTTTTAACACTTCCATAACCTCTGTGCTAATAAATATTAAAAATCCAGAATTACCCACTGAACGAAAAGTGTTCTTTGGATAAATATTCGATCAGATTTTTACACGTTTATTTCACATTTAGCAATATGGGATAAGAAGCGAGGGCGTGAATATCAGGCGTTTTATTGACGATTGACAATTTTTTAAGCAGTGGGCAAACGTTTGCTATAGCTTGCCCTTATATAAAGGTGACATTTTATTGAGTGATGGCTCGTTTACAAGCCGGGATGGAAGCGAGTTGGAATGTTAAAAAAAGATCGATTTCTACTGAAAAATAAGAAATCGATCTCATAGATGTTTAGATGTCTACCACGTTACTTTTGTGTTGCAGACTTCATGTTGGAAACAAAGTTTGCCAGTGCCGTTAACATCGCGTCAGGTTCATTGAGGTGACTTTCGATGATTTTGACCACTGCTGAGCCTGAAATGGCACCTGCCGCACCCGCATCGATGGCCTGTTTGACTTGCTCTGGCTCTGAGATACCAAATCCCAACAGTGCCGGTGGCGCATTAAATTGTTCTAGCTTCGCAAGCATATCACCCACAGGCATGTTGGCTTTTGTTTCAGCTCCTGTGACCCCCGCTCGAGAGAGAAGATAGGTATAACCGCCACCCAGTTGTGAAACCTGTTTTAGTGTTTCATCACTGGCCGTTGGTGGTGCGATGAAGATTGGATGTACACCAAACTTTTCAGCTGCCGCGACAAACTCTGCACTCTCGTTAGTTGGGACATCGGCGATCAACACAGAATCAATACCGGCTTGTGCGCAACGTTGGTAGAAATTCTCGATACCTCGTGAATACACCAAGTTGGCGTACATCAATAGGCCAATCGGCAGATCTGGGTATTTAGCTCGGATTTGCCCAATCAAGTCAAAACAGATATCAGGTGTTGCGCCT
The DNA here is from genome assembly GCF_002265885.1 of Vibrio sp. 03_296. NCBI lineage: Bacteria > Pseudomonadati > Pseudomonadota > Gammaproteobacteria > Vibrionales > Vibrionaceae > Vibrio > Vibrio sp. 03_296. The sequence goes on along the minus strand of NZ_NPKW01000139.1, from coordinate 10,387 downwards.
GAATCCAGTGCACGAATATTTGCGCCTTGGATCGTTGGGCCGTCGGCCAATGGATCAGAAAATGGAATGCCAAGTTCAAGAGCATCGGCACCTGCTTGAACTAAGGTATCCATGATCTTGAGTGACAGTTCTGGATTCGGGTCACACACGGTAACAAAAGGAACAAAGGCACCTTGTTTTTGCGCCGCTAAACGCTCAAATGTCGCTTGATAACGGTCCATTAGATTGCTCCTTTTTCTTCTAAAATGGCATGAACGGTAAAGATGTCTTTGTCACCTCGACCAGATAGGTTAACGACCAATAACTGCTCTTTCTCTGGGTTGTTGCGGGCCATTTTCAGCGCATGCGCTAAAGCGTGAGACGATTCTAACGCGGGGATAATGCCTTCACTTCTTGCCAGCTCTTGGAACGCATCAAGCGCTTCATCATCGGTGATGCTGTCGTATTCCGCGCGACCAATGGCATTAAGGTGAGCGTGTTGAGGCCCCACCGATGGGAAATCGAGACCTGCGGAAACAGAGTATGACTCTTCGACTTGGCCGTTTTCATCTTGCATCAGGGGCGCTTTCATACCAAAGAAAATGCCAGTTTTACCATGTTTTAAGGGTGCGCCGTGTTGGTCGGTATCGATGCCTTTGCCCGCAGGCTCAACACCAATTAGGCGAACCGTTTCCTCTTCGATAAAATCGGCGAACATACCGATGGCGTTTGAACCGCCACCGACACAAGCAATCACCGCATCAGGTAGGCGACCTTCACGTGCGAGGATCTGATTCTTCGTTTCTTCGCCAATCATTCGTTGGAACTCACGCACGATGGTCGGAAAAGGGTGGGGGCCCGCGGCAGTGCCCAATAAGTAGTGGGCGGTTTCATAGCTACCAGACCAATCACGCAATGCTTCATTACACGCGTCTTTCAGTGTGGCAGAACCTGAGTGCACCGGGATCACCGTCGCGCCCATTAACTTCATACGAAACACGTTAGGACTTTGGCGTTCAACGTCTTTTGCTCCCATGTACACACGGCATTTCAATCCCAGTAGTGCGCAAGCAAGTGCGGTAGCAACACCATGTTGGCCTGCGCCCGTTTCAGCAATGATCTCGTTTTTGCCCATGCGCTTAGCCAGTAGTGCTTGGCCAAGAACTTGGTTGGTTTTGTGCGCGCCGCCGTGTAGCAAATCTTCACGTTTTAGGTACAGTTTGGTTTTGGTGCCTTTGGTTAGATTGCGCGTCAGCGTCAGTGCGGTTGGGCGGCCTGCGTACTCTTGGAGTAATCCCATAAACTCACTGCGGAAGTCAGGGTCTTCTTGTGCGTCAATGAAAGCTTGTTCGAGCTGCTCTAATGCGGGTACCAGAATCTGAGGTACGTACTGACCGCCGTATTCGCCAAAGTAGGCATTTAACTTAGTCATGTTTGCTTCCTTAATTGTGTTTGGCTGTGTGCCAGAATTTGTTCTTCACTGAACCTCAGGTTCAGTTCATCAATATCAATAATTTCGGATGGCTGCAAACGCTTGCTGCAGCTTCGTCAGATCTTTTTTCCCTGGGCTTTCTTCAACACCAGAGTTTAAATCCAGTCCTAAGCATCCAAGGCTTGCCGCCTTTTGCGCGTTGTCTGGATTGAGACCGCCTGCCAACATGATATGGCTTGGATCATCCAATAGAGTCCAATCAAACGTGCTTCCTGTTCCACCGCTTTGTTGCCCCACTTGTGTATCGAAAAGATGGCGATCAACATCTTGAGTGAGTAAGGTCGGTGCTTGCTTGGTCACGCCATAGGCTTTCCAAATCTCAACCGATTCGTTGAGTTGCTGGCGCAGTTGTGCGATGTAATCGGCGTCTTCGTTACCATGTAATTGCACCGCATGCAGTTGGAGCTGGTTTGCAATGTCAGCCACCAAGGCAATGGGGTGATTTTGGAACACGCCAACATAATTTAGCGGAGCGCCACTCATCGTCAGCCGTGCCTGCTCAATATCCACGGCGCGTTTGGACTGTTCAACAAAAATCAAACCACCAAAGACAGCGCCTGCTTGATAGGCTTTGGCTGCCTCCTCTGGATGAGTGAGACCACAGACTTTGTTTTCACCCAGTGTTACTTTACGTACCGCGAGCTCGAGGTTTTTTTCTGCCATCAACGAGCTGCCAATCAAAAAGCCATCGGCATATTGGGCGAGATCGCGTACTTGCTGGTGGGTGTAAATGCCCGATTCCGAGATCAAAATCGCTTCTGGTGCTAAGCGACGTAAAGTGGGTGCGAGTATTTTAGTGCGGTTCAAATCGGTGGTGAGGTCTCGTAAGTTGCGGTTGTTAATGCCAATCACTTTCGCCCCCAGCTTCACCGCACGCTCCAGCTCATCATCATTACTGATCTCAGTTAGCACACCCATTTGCAACTGGTGGGCAACATCTGCCAGTGCTTGATATTGCTCGTCATTGAGGACGGACAACATCAATAAAATGGCGTCGGCTTGATAGTGACGAGCGAGATAGACTTGATAGCTATCAACCATAAAATCTTTACACAGCACAGGTTGGCGCACTTGTTGACGCACTTGGGGTAGAAAATCGAAGCTGCCTTGAAAGTATTTCTCATCGGTAAGTACTGAAATCGCATCTGCGTGGTGGTTGTACACCGACGCGATGTAATCCAAGTCGAAATCTTCGCGGATCAATCCTTTCGATGGAGAGGCTTTCTTACATTCAGTAATGAATACCGTGCGTTGGCCCTGCAAGGCTTGGTAAAAGCTGCGATCCGATGGTGTCAATGTGGTTTGGAAACTGGCCAATGGTTGCGCCTGTTTACGCTCTGCTACCCACTGGTATTTATCGCGAACTATCTTGGCTAGGACTTCCGCCATTTGTGCTTCCTGCAGGGAAACGTGTTCTGACAGTTTTTCGTTGTTGTTTGTCATCATAAACCTCAGGCGTGTTGAGCCAATTTTTCGACCAGTTGATACGCTTTACCAGAGTTCATTGCGTCGATCGCTTGTTGCGTATTGGCTTTGAGATCTTCATGACCAAAAAGACGCATGAGTAGCGCGACGTTGACGGCAACGGCACTCAATTGAGCTTCCGTTCCTTTTCCGGTGAGTAAGTGCGTGATGATGGCTTTGTTTTCCTCAGGATCGCCCCCCTTAATCGCTTCCAATGGGTGCGTATTAACGCCAAAATCGGCTGGGGTGAGAGTGTATTCGTGAATTACGCCATCTTTGATTTCTGCGACCAAGGTGTCGCCATGAATAGCGACTTCGTCCAAGCCGCTGCCATGTACGACCGCGGCACGTTTCATGCCCATTTTCAGCATGGTTTCTGCGATTGGGCGAACCAGTTCTTGGCTATATACACCCATCAGTTCGATGTTAGGACGCGCAGGGTTAATCAAGGGGCCTAAGATATTGAAGATAGTACGCGTTTTCATGGTTTGGCGCACAGGCATCGCGTGCTTCACACCGCTATGGTATTGAGGTGCAAACAAAAAGGCGACGCCAATGCTATCGACGGCTGAGCGAGTATCTTCTGCGCTCATCGCGAGGTTGATGCCAAATGAATCAAGTAGATCGGAAGAACCAGATTTACTAGAGACGCTGCGATTACCATGTTTAGCGACTTTCAACCCACAGGCCGCGGCCACAAAGGCAGCGGTAGTCGAGATATTGATGGTGTTGTGGCCATCACCACCCGTGCCCACAATGTCGGCAAAATCGTAATCAGGACGCGGAAAAGGTTGCGCATTAGCAAGCAACGCTTTGGCTGCACCGGCAATTTCATCGGGTGTTTCCCCTTTGATTTTCAGTGCTGTTAGGGCCGAAGCCATGAGAATAGGGTCTAGCTCGCCGCGAATAATGGTGTCGAAAAGTTGTTGGCTTTCTTGCTCTGTCAGAGATTCTTGCTGATACAGTTTGTTGATGATGGCTTCCATAATCTTTTCTCCCAATCCTTATGCTAATGCCCAGTTAATCGCGTTGGCTAACAACGTCGCACCTTGTGTCGTCATGATGGACTCTGGGTGAAATTGAAAACCGCACACCTTGTCTTCTTCGTTAACCACTGACATAACAAGGCCATTCACTTCGGCGGTTACGGTCAGCGTTTGCGGTACGTGTGTTGCCACCAAAGAGTGGTAGCGCGCAATCGCCAGTGGGGATGGCAACCCTTGATAAATCGCATGGCTTTGGTGCTCCATCATCGAGACTTTGCCATGGATGATTTCACCTGCGCCTGCCACGGTGCCGCCATAGGCTTCCACAATCGCCTGATGGCCGAGACAAATGCCAATCACTGGGACTTTGCCTTTGACGCGAGCAATTAGCTCTGGCATACAGCCCGCCTCTGATGGCGCGCCTGGCCCTGGAGAGAGCAGCACCACTGGGCGCTCGAGTTGCTCAATCGCGTCGACAATAGTGTCTGTGGCAATACTATTGCGGTAAATCTTTACTTGGTGGCCTAAAGAGCGGAACTGATCAACCAAGTTGTAAGTAAATGAATCGAAGTTATCGATAAATACAATGTCCGCCATCTTTACGACTCCTTGTGGGCTTTCTGAATGGCAGAGATGACTGCCTGAGCTTTGCCGCGCGTCTCATCGGCTTCGGCTTGTGGGTCGGAATCAAAGACCACTCCGGCACCGGCTTGCACTTGTGCGATGCCGTTTTCAACGTAAGCAGAGCGAATCACGATACAGGTATCCAGTGTGCCTTCGCCAGTGAGGTAACCGACAGCCCCACCGTAGCTGCCACGGCGAGCCCCTTCTACATCACGAATCAATTGCATGGCGCGAATTTTCGGAGCGCCCGTTAATGTGCCCATATTCATACACGCTTGGTAGGCATGTAGTGCGTCAAGATCGTCACGTAATTGTCCAACAACGCGCGAGACTAGGTGCATGACATGGCTATAGCGGTCTACTTTAAGTAAATCGGCGACGTGGCGCGTCCCCGCGCGAGAAATGCGTGCGACATCATTTCGAGCGAGATCCACCAACATCATGTGCTCGGCGTTTTCTTTCTTGTCGGTGCGAAGTTCAAGTTCAATTCGGCTATCGAGGTCGAAATCGATCTCACCATTGGCTCGCTTGCCACGGCGTCGAGTTCCTGCAATGGGGTAGATTTCCACTTGATTGGTGTGCGTTTCATATTTCAACGCGCTTTCCGGTGATGCGCCAAACAACGTAAAGAGTTCATCTTGCATGTAAAACATGTAAGGACTTGGGTTGCTGACTTTGAGCTCTTTATAAGCCGCCAACGGTGACGGGCAGGGCAGAGTAAAGCGGCGTGATGGTACGACTTGGAAAATGTCGCCTTTGATAACATATTGCTTTAGATCGCGTACCACTTGGCAAAAGGCGTCATCGCTGATGTTGGTATCGACCTCAACCTCATCGAGATGGGTGGCTTTAGGTAGCGCTTTCGGGGTAGCACACAGAGTGCGGATTTGTTCAATACGCTGATTTAGTGCTTCTTTTTGTGAGTCGTCTGCAAAAAGCGTTGCTTGTAAATGGCAACTCTCGGTCTGGTGATCGACCACCATCAGCGTTTCTGCCACGTAGAAGACGTAGTCAGGACATTGATTTATCGCGTGGGCCTCACCCAGTGGTTCAAAGTTGGCCACCAAGTCATAGGCAAACAGACCACCGATAAAGATTGCGTGCTTGTCTTTTTCCGTCAAATCAAAGCTGTGTTGAACCAGCCTCAACGCGTCGAAACTAGAGGCTTCACGCAAGCGCGAGTCTTCATCGAGGCGGTCATCTGGGCTTGAGAAGATGAGAGTAAGTTGTTGTCCATCAAACTGATGTTCAACCTCTTTCGCGACATTCTTGGTCAAATGGGTTAACAGATTTTTGCCGTTGTCACTGAGTGCTGTCATGGTGACCACATGGCCATGGCAAACCATACGTACCGCGGAATCGACAATCAGTAAGCTTTTAAGATCTTGTTTTGAATCGATTTCGGCCGATTCGAGCAGTAAGCTATCGCGTTTGTTTTCACACAAAGTATGAAAAAGGCGCGTAGGATCCGAATGGTAAGGAACCGTCGTTGACAGAAGCTCTAGCTGCCCTAGTGTGGTGATGTTAATGGCCTTGTTCACAAGACCTCCTTATTATTCAATTCTTTGTCTTCCTGCTGTACATACTCGCACAAAGCAAACGTTCACCCAACGCAGAATTTGTTCGTTTTGATGAATGTTTAATCAGTTGATTGTGAGGTGTGCAACAAAATAAAAAGCCCGCATGATTAGCGGGCTTTGTGTGATTCGTTTTCTTTATTAAAAGTACACGTTAGCCCACCAAGAACTTGTCCAAGTGCGCCACCAAGCGAGCTCTGCTGCATTAACATTCTCGTTATGCAGAACAAGTTTCGCTTTCTGGTTGTGGTTAAATTCTTGTAACATGGTCGGCCCTATAGTCAGGTACTTTGTATTTGTGTACTAGTTAACTAGTGCAAGGGTAAAAAGTCAACCCCCTAGAAGCAAATATATGAGAATAGATTTACATAGCCACACGACGGCCTCGGACGGTCGTTTTTCACCCCAAGATCTCATCGAGCGAGCCCTAGCGTTTGACTTGGATGTTCTCGCGGTGACCGATCACGATACGGTAGAAGCGTTGGCGGAAATACATCGTTATGTCGATGAGAAGCAATTGCCAATTAAAATCATTAATGGCATTGAAATATCCACGGTTTGGCAGAATAAAGACATCCATGTCGTGGGCTTAAATGTTGATCCTAACAACATGACACTGAATCAACTGATTGAGCAGCAACAAGAACATCGTGTTAGCCGCGCTGAGCTGATTGCTCAACGTTTGCAAAAAGCGACACGGGAAGGTGTGCTCGAAGAGGTGCGACAAATCGCTGATGGCGCTCCGATTACCCGGGCTCATTTTGCCAAATGGCTGGTGGATAATGGTTATGCCAAAACGATGCAGCAGGTGTTTAAAAAATACTTAACGCGCAATAATCCGGGTTACGTCCCGCCAAACTGGTGTTCAATCGAAGACGCAGTGAAAGCCATTCATGCCGCAGGGGGCCAAGCGGTGCTTGCACACCCAGCGCGATACAACTTGACGGCGAAATGGTTGAAACGATTGTTGCAAGCGTTTGCCGAGGCTGGTGGCGATGCGATGGAAGTGGCGCAGCCTCAACAATCGCAGCAAGAAAGGCGCAATTTGGCTGATTATGCAATACAATACAAACTATTAGCTTCCCAAGGCAGTGATTTTCATTATCCGTCTCCGTGGATGGAGTTGGGAAGAAACCTCTGGTTACCCGCAGGGGTTGAACCAGTGTGGAAAGATTGGGGTTTAGAACCGGTAGACAAAGTGCAAACCGTGTCTACGAATGCCCCTGAGCTATAGAGCCGAGAGGTTCGATAATGAGGAATTACCATGAGCCAGTTTTTTTACGTTCATCCAGAAAACCCACAGGCTCGCTTGATTAATCAAGCCGTAGCAATCATTCGAAATGGCGGAGTGGTGGTGTATCCAACCGATTCAGGATACGCGTTGGGCTGTCAATTAGAAAACAAGCAAGCATTAGACAGAATTTGCCAGATCCGTCGCTTAGACGAAAAACACAACTTCACACTGTTGTGCCGTGACCTTTCAGAGTTGTCCATCTACGCACGTGTGGATAATACGGCGTTTCGTTTGTTAAAGAACAACACTCCAGGTCCTTACACCTTTATTTTTAAAGGGACCAAAGAAGTGCCGCGTCGTTTGATGAACGCTAAGCGTAAGACCATAGGTATTCGTGTACCCGATAACCGTATTGCCCTAGATCTGCTTGATGCGTTGGGTGAGCCACTGATGTCTACCTCACTGATTTTGCCAGGCAAAGAGGTAACGGAAGCCGATCCAGAAGAGATCCGCGATAGACTTGAACACGCGGTTGATGTGATTCTCAACGGAGGTTACTTAGGTGAGCAACCAACGACGGTGATTGACTTTAGTGAAGGTGATGCGGTTGTTGCGCGTATTGGTTCTGGTGACCCAGCACCATTTGAGTAATGATGTTAGCGATGACGTATAGTTCAAAGGGAAGCTTAGCTTCCCTTTGTTTTTAAGCGACGATACTCGCACGTATCAAGCAAAATCAAACAGCTCAATACCGTAATGGTCAATCCAATTCATATCGTATTGAGAAACGCCTGTGAGAGTGAGTTCGACTCCCCATTCTTCGCTGGAGAATACAGCGTCTCCCCATTGATTGAACGAGAGATCAAGATCATCTCGTGACTGAAGGAAGGTGTCGCGAATACCATCTCCATCGGTATCTTTGCCGATATTGAACGAAATTTTGTCGTAGCACAGATTAAAGTCGAGGATCTCGGCTTTGATTTCAATGTCATTCACTGGCACTTGTTGATCGTGTACGTTGATCGGCAAATGGTTGGTGAGAACAAAAGTATCCTTTCCGCAACCACCGCTGAGCATTGAATCGCCGTGTCCTACGACCAACGTGTCATTACCCCAGCCGCCGCTGAGAAAGTTATTCCCTTCGTAGTCATAAATGATGTCGTCACCGCTTCCACCAAAGAGGGTGTCATTACCTAAACCACCGGAGAGAAAGTCATTTCCTGAGCCGCCGGAAATGAAATCATTGCCACGACCGCCTAGCAGGGTATCGTTACCCCATCCGCCAAAAATATAGTCGTTTCCCCCGAAGCCGACGAACTTATCGTCACCTCCAAAGCCAAAGAATATATCAGTGGTTTCCGATCCTACGGTGCCTTTCAGATCGTCGTCTTGTGCGGTACCAAATATCCAGTTCAAATCAACCGTTGTTCCAGACATAGATTATTCCTTTTGTTTTGTGATGATATTGACTGCAAGCGTTACATAAAATTGCTTGATAATTTTATCAGTGTCCGAAAAGTAGACCCATGAACCAAAGTAGGAAATTGGTGGTGGTGGAGTATGGTATTTCTAATACTCTTAGATGGTTAACTGACTCGATATCACGGATGGATATGCGCAGTTTTCCACAGCTCGTCGAAGGGGAGATCTTACATTGAATGAAATTTTCCCGTATAATCGGCGCCCCGATTCCGAGCATCGGGTAGACATTGTAAACGGGTCTAGCTTGGTAAGACTAAGACGTCTGAGAAGACGACAATTTAGGTAGATAAATGAACGAAAAATTACAGAAAGTTTTGGCACGAGCTGGTCATGGCTCACGTCGTGAATTGGAAGCATTAATCAAATCAGGACGTGTGAGTGTGAACGGTATCGTCGCGAAACTGGGCGAACGACTAGAAGATGAGCAAGCAGTAGTGCGCATCGATGGTCACGTTGTGTCCGTGAAAGCTCAGGAAGAGGTGATTTGCCGAGTGTTGGCATACTACAAACCTGAAGGTGAGCTCTGTACGCGTCACGACCCAGAAGGTCGCCGTACTGTTTTTGATCGTCTACCAAAAATCCGTGGCTCTCGCTGGATCTCTGTTGGTCGTCTTGATGCGAATACCTCTGGTTTGTTGCTTTTTACCACTGATGGTGAGTTGGCAAACCGACTAATGCACCCAAGTCGTCAAGTTGAACGTGAGTACCTAGTTCGCGTGTTTGGCGAAGTGAATGAGCACAAGGTACGTAACCTCGTTAACGGCGTTGAGCTCGATGATGGTTTAGCTCGCTTTGAAGACGTGGTTTATACTGGCGGTGAAGGTATGAACCATACGTTTTATGTTGTGATCAATGAAGGTCGTAACCGTGAGGTTCGTCGTCTTTGGGAATCTCAGGATTGCACAGTAAGCCGTTTAAAACGTGTACGTTATGGTGACATTTATCTTGATAAGAAACTGCCACGTGGTGGTTGGATGGAGCTTGAGCTGAAAGATGTGAACTACCTACGCGAGTTGGTAGAGCTTCGTCCAGAGAAAGAGACCATGATTGAGTTGAATAACTCATCACGTAAGCGTGACCGTGCCCGTAGTCAGAAGATTCGCCGCGCGGTAAAACGTCATGAAGAGCGCGTGAGTACGCCAAAAGGTCGCAGCAACAATGCGGCACGACGCAAGCCAAGTAAGGCCGATGGTCAAACAAACAAAACCAATAGCCGCAACCAAGCGGGTAGCCGCTCTAATCCACAGCGCTAAGATAACGAGCAGAAATGAAAAGGCTTGCCATTGGCAAGCCTCAGACTGCTGACAAAGGTCTAGCTTTCGAGCTAGACCTTTGATCTAATAGGGGTATCGAAATATGGATACTCCGATATGCTTCAAGAACCCACCCCGCAACAATACGAACTGGAAATGGTGACGATGGAACAGTTAGTTCCTAAAGACCATTTAGTGCGCAAAATCGATAATGCTATCGACTTTGAATTCATTCGTGATGAAGTCGCTCATCTTTATTGTAAAGATAATGGGCGTCCACCTGTTGACCCTGTTCG